>CACYBL010000080.1 GCA_902772695.1 uncultured Elusimicrobium sp. | reverse complement strand
GAGCGGTTTAAGGCACAGTCCTGGAAAGACTGCATACGGGAAACCGTATCGAGAGTTCGAATCTCTCCCTCTCCGTATTTTAGTTTTGAATTTTCAGCATAAATCCCTGTTAGGGTTAAACCCCGACGGGGATTTTTTTATAAACCACTTTCAGCATGCGCTTTGTGGCGTGTCTTTGAGTTTTTCGGCGAATATTATCCTTTTATGCTGACATGGGTAGGTACAAAGGCACGCAGTAACAGTTTTTTGTAGGAATTTTCAAATGAAATATTGTACAATGAACGTACCCAATTCGACAGGAGCACGATATGAAAAAACTAATTAGTATATCTGGTGTACTCACTATCTTGCTTTCCCAAGCAGGGTGCGTGGGAGATAATTCTCAAAAACAAGAGGAATCCGTTTCTTTTCCATACGCCACGCAAGAGATTAAACAGCAACTGGCAGAACAACTATTAGGAGAAAAGGCCCCTATTGAGGGGGATTATTTTGAGACGATAGATTACATGCCCATCATGAAACAGATGATGAAAAAAGGGCTCTCCATTTTTGGGGAAAAAGAGGAACAGCAGGTTTTTTGGTACTATTTGATGCGTTTGCGTATATTGACCATGGACTTTACGTATCCCCACGCTGTAGATGACCCGGGATTTGTGGTGGAATGGTTAAATATGATAGGTGCTCCGGCTAGAGAATTTATTGACAAGCATCCAAAAGAAGGACAAGAAATCTTTGCTTCCGTGATTGCCTATGAAGAAAAATATCCGTATAACCCGCAAAAGGGAATTGATCGGCAACGAACCAAACTTAAAAATATGACTCGTCAAGGGATAGCTGCCAAAAGATTTGGGATATCTTTGGAAGAGCTGAAAAAACGAATAGAAGCTTTAAAAAATACCACTACTCGTGAAGGAGTAGCACAAATAACGAAGCTGCCTCCGGAAAAGCTTAATGAATGGTCCGATGAGGAGTTTAAACAAAATTTACAAAATATAATAGAGAAATATCAGAAAGGGTTGAGCGAATATGAAACTTTTTTAGAAACGCTCAACAAACAAAGTGATGAGGAATTTAAGCAAAACATGCAGGCAGAAGCTGATTCTTTGGAGGATGTGCCAGAACAATTTGGAAAGGTGCGTGCGCAAATTCTGCAAGCGTTTAAAAATGATCTTGCCCAAATGCAAAGCGGACTCAGCCCGGAAGAATATGCTGCCAAAAAGAAAGCTGAAATGGGGATTGCAGAATATTCTTTCTATTTACAGGCCCCTAAATTATTCCCGGCAGAACTCTTTTTTGCTGAATTTATCTTAGACCCACAAAATGATGATGCTCGCTACCCGTTTAGAAAGTTATTTTTTAGTAATGGTGGTATGGGCGGCACACGCATTGAAGACGAAAAGCCCTTGCCGCACAAAGCGGATATAATATGGTATTCCATTACGGAAAATAAAACCTATTCTTTGCAAACGGATTTGCCTTATGAGACTATCAAACAGAAATTTATAACAAATGAAAATGAAGATTATCCACAATTTGATGGGCTCCTGATGACTTTTGCGCCTTATGGACAAGTGTCGCTTTATGCCTATAATACCATTACCGACAAAAAGGAATTGTTAGGCACGTTCCAGGCACAAGAAACGGATGTATCTTTAGAGGATTTTCGGCAAGCCGGTACGCTGTATGAAAATGCTGAAAACAGGGCGAAAGATTGGGCCGATTATCAGCAGAAGGCACTGGCGAATTTCCCGGAAGCAGCAACGTTACTCGCAAAGAACGGGTTGCCTAAGAAAGGTTTTGATTTTTGGAGTGACAAATGGAGTCCGGAAACGGATGTAGATAAGGATTATCCACTCCCCGAAGAAGGTAAACTCAACGAGTTGGACGAAAACGGAGAAACTCCGCTTATTGACGCCGTTCGTTCGCATAAAGATTTATTGGTAACCAAATTATTAACAGCGGGAGCCGATGTAAATGTGCATTCCACCGGAACTGGGGAAACCGCTTTAACAGCCGCCTGTGCCATGGGGCATGTTGGACATGTCAAACAATTGCTAGCGGCTCATGCAGATGTAAATACTACGGAAACCCAATCGGGGATGACTCCGCTTATGTTAGCAACTCGGGCCGGAAATCTAGAAATTGTAAAGTTATTGTTGGATGCCGGAGTGGATGTGAATGCGCCTCACATGATGTATGGGCAAGACATTGGGTATAACGCGCTTAAATATGCCCTAGAAGGCAATCAGGCCGAAATTGCGCAGCTCTTGCGAGAAAAAGGAGCTCAAGAGCCAGCAACACAAACAACCGCAACTCCTGCTGATCCGGCAGGTACATTGGATCAAGCATTGATGGCTGGAGATACTGCACAAGTGAAAAATTTACTAGCACAAGGAGCTGATCCGAATACTCAAATTCCCGGAGTTGGCCCTGCATTATTATTCGCCTGTACTGCTGGAAATGTGGAAGCAGCAAGGGCTTTGATAGAGGCCAAAGCTAATGTTAATACAGTTGGCGCTACAACCGGATTTACTCCTCTTATGATGGCGGCTCAATTGGGAAATAAAGAATTGGTAGAGTTGTTGGTTAAGGCCGGAGCGAATGTAAATGCGGCTCACCAAGTAAATGGCCAAGCAACTGATCTCAATGCACTCAAAATGGCTCAAAACGGAGGATTTACGGAAATAGTCGATATTCTTAAATCTGCCGGGGCAAAAGAATAAACATTCTGCTATCCAAACTACAAGTTCCGTATAAATTTCAAACCCCGCTTTAAGCGGGGTTTGTTGATATTGTTTAGAATAGGGAATGGCCCCCTGTTAGCATCTTTTGCCCATTTGATAGGCTTCCTCAAACGCTGAGGTATTTTCTATTTCACCTCTCTGCCAGGCTCCTACTCCGTAGATAATACCTTTTTCGTGTGTTCCTTCCAAACAATCTTCCGAAAAACCACGCAACGCTTCCACTGTGCGTTTCATGTTTTTGCGTTCGGTATCGGCGGCTGTCAAAATGAAGTAAAAATCCTTATTGGTCATTTCTGTATAACGGGGTACACAGCGGTCTATGAAGGTTTTAAGTTGTCCGTTCATGGAATAAAAATAAACAGGCGTTGCCAGCACAATCACATCGGCCACTATCATTTTATCTAATAGCGGTTTCATATCGTCTTTTTGTACGCAAACGTGTGTGCTATTGCATGCTCCGCATCCCAAACAGAAATTAATTTTTTTATCCTGTAGATTTATTTTTTCTACCTGATGACCGGCCTCTTTGGCCCCTTTCGCAAATTGGTCACATAACGTATCCGAATTGCCCTGCCTACGGGGGCTGGCGGAAATAATTAATACTTGTTTCATAATTGCACCTCTTTTTTATATTGTAGCAGTTAATAGTTATTTGAGGTCAAGTTTCTTATTTGCAGTCCTATAGTGGAAAAAGTACAATATAGCTATGTTCCAAAAAAAAGATTTATTCTGGGGGTTGTTGGCCATTCTGTTGGCGCTTTCTCCAACGTCGGAAGCCCAAGTTGCGGCATTTCATAAACGAGGGCCGCGGATAGTTAAAACGAGGGCCCCTGTTTCTGGCGCTAATCTTGTAGGTAGGCCTTCATCTAACATCTTCGGGCCTCATGGAATTTTGGCAAATCCTTTTCAGTCTGCCGCGCGTGAGCCGTACAACAAATCTTTGATAAGGGCAGTATGTCGTCGGGCTGCTAGCCAACAGCAAAACCACCCTACTTTTCCGGGCAAGGAACGGGTAGATGCGGTTATTTTTGATATGGACGGGACGTTGCTAGACTCACTGCCGGCATGGGGTAATGCGTGTGCGGATTATTTGCGCACGCGCGGTATTGAACTGCCGGAAGAGATGAATCAGAAAATTAAAACAATGTCTTTACGTGAAGGGGCCCAATATCTGAAGGAACAGTTTAATTTGGCAGAACCGGCAGAAGAATTGATACAAGCAGCTCTAGGGCAGGTGCGGCAACATTATGCAACTGATATTTTGGCTAAACCGGGGGTTTTGCCTTTACTTGAACATCTAAAAAAACAAGGGATAAGAGTATGTGTAGCCACCTCGTCAGACAAAGAATTCGCTCGGTTGGCTTTTGAGCGGTTAGGCCTTATGCCTTACATTGATTTTATTATTTCTTGTGATGATGTCGGTCATGGGAAATATTCTCCGGCTATTTATAATGAGGCCGTTATGCGGTTGGGTGCTTCCAAAACACGCACTTTAGTGGTAGAAGATGCTTTGTATGCGGTGGAAACGGCCAAAAAAGCAGGATTTATAACGGCCGGTATAGCGGAATCTTATCATCCGCTGCAACATGAACACCAACTTCGGCATGTGGCCGATTATTTTTTCGTTTCATGGGAGCATGGGGTAAGATAAGAGGAAATACCAATGGTAAAGTGTTTTGTTATCTATGTGTTTATTTTAGGTTTTGAGATAGGTATAGAGGCCTATGTAAATTCTTTGCAAGAACACGCGATGGATCTCTCCTGGGGAATGACAGTTTTGGGGGGAATCCTTCTGTTAATTGCCTGTTTGATTATGGGGCGTCGTCATTCGTGGAAGACGAAAGGCATTCGGGTGCCGGGTGTGGTTACCCAATATTTTCGGGGTAAGTATAATTATGAAGCAGATGTTTCTTTTTCATTTAACGGAAAAACCAATACGAAACGAGTCTATATGATGGTTCTTTTCCCTAAAAAAGGGATATTATTTGATGTGTATGTTAATCCTCAAAAATCGGATGCATATTATGTGGATAGTACAGGGCCAATTATGCTGGCCTGGTTGTTCTTTGCCTTTGGTTCCCTTATGTTAATGCCTACATGTTTTTTTGAAAAACTGGTTGATTCTTACGAGGTGCTTGGTTTCTTTGTATTGTTATTTTTCCTTTTGCTGGGTTTGTGTGTGGCCGTGTTTGTGGATGGCAACCGGAAAATTGATCCGGCAACATCCGTAAACCAAAGATAAGAAAAGATCGTACTGTATGGACACACCGGGACAATTTGGATAAAGCCGTTGCCCATTGCCCATTGACATTTTGTGTATGTGGAGTGTATTTATACTCGGGCTTGCTGTATTAGAATTGATTTTTTACGTAACCATGAGGAGAAAATAATGAAAAAATGGATATACGTCTATGTTGTGATTATTTTTACCGTATTAGGTGTGGGCATATACATCCATAGTGATAAGGTAAATCCCGACCAAGAGGTGGTTGTTTCCGGGACAGTGGTAGACTATGAAGCGCGGCAATCACGTGATAGCCGTGGAAGAACCAGCACCTCGTATGCCGAGATCATTTCCTTTGAACTTAATGGAACAACGCACCGTTTTACGCGGGGCACTTCATTTGGTTGGAAACCGAAAATCGGCCGCGTTCGGAAATTGGTGGTAGATCCGGCTCGTCCGCATCACGCCCGCGTACAAGCTTCATCTTGGTTGGAGAAATTAGTTCCGTCAACACTGAAACAATATCCGGTAATTATTATGCTATGGATCATGGGTAGTGCATTTTTTGCGTTTGGTTGGTTCCAAGTTTTATACGACTACGAATTTTTCCGCCGGGCGATTAGGATACATGGTAAAGTAACTGACTACGATACGCAGGTTGGCAGCAAAGGAAAT
>CACYBL010000079.1 GCA_902772695.1 uncultured Elusimicrobium sp. | reverse complement strand
CGGGATGGAGGGGCCGGTGATATCGGCATCTAAAATACCGGCTTGCAACCCTTGCTTTTGCGCTGCACTGGCCAATAAAGCTGTTACCATGGATTTGCCCACACCGCCTTTGCCACTGCATACGGCAATTACTTTTTGCACGCGTGCATGCGGATTTAATTTGGCAAGCAAACTTTGCGGTTCTTTGCGCTCTGCGCAATTTTGAGAGCATGAATTGCAATTATGGGAACATTCGGCCATAGAAATATCCTTTCTTGGAAATCTTTTTAAGCGCAATGGTACAATTTATAAAGAAATAATTCATTCTTTATAAATTATATTTTTATATGTTTTGTTTTTTTGAACACAACAACAGATTTGAGCGACAGCATTTCCTAAAGTTTGGTCAGTATTTTTCAAATTGTAATTGTAATGGTTGTCTTGTACTTCTAATTTCAAAATTCGGGCATCTTTTAACGAGGACAATAATTCTATTATATTTACTGATCTTATATTCGTTCCTCTTTGTTTTAATAACGTGAATGTCCATTTATGGTCGGAGTTGTATTTGGAAGGGAAATGCCCCTGTTCATATAAATCCTCATCAGGGACAACAATATATAAGTATCCGTTTTCTTTTACTAAATTCCACCATTGTTTGATAGCGTGGAAGGGGTCTCTCATGTGTTCCAAGCAGTGCGAAGAAAACACAAAATCGAATTGTCTGTGTACGTATTGGCAAATATCGTTCGCGTCTCCATCTGCCACATCGAAACGAGCTACTTGAGGAAGAATGGGGTCATTGCCACAACCGATATCAATTCCTTCTCCTTGAAAAACTTTCTTTTCCAATATTCCAAAATACTCTCTAGTTTTAGATGCTTCTCTCAAGGGAATACCCCCAGGTTTATGTTTTTACTACTTGGGTTTGAGTAATTTTCCAAAAATCTCGCCAAAGGCAGGCACGCTCTCAAAACGTTTTGAGAAATTGCAATAAAAAATCAATGGGGTGGATGACGAGATTTGAACCCGCGACCTCCGGTTCCACAGACCGGCGCTCTAACCAGCTGAGCTACATCCACCATAAATTGATACTATATTCTACCAAATTCTCCCCTAATCGTGCAAATAAATAGGGCGGGAGAAAAATTATTTTTTATTTCTTCTTCGGCGAGCCAAGGTTTTGGTTTTTCGTTTCATCTTTAACCAATGTTTCTTGAAAAATCGTGCCAGCCCACCCCGGGAAGTTTCACGGTAATCTCGGTGCATATCTAAGCCCGTCTGCATCATAGTGGCCAGCACATCATCATAAGAAACGCGGTTGTCCCCTTCTGACATAAGCGCATAAGTGGCGCAATCCAGCGCACGCGCGGCAGCCATGGCATTGCGTTCAATACATGGAATTTGTACGAGCCCTTCTACCGGATCACAAGTTAAACCCAGGTGGTGCTCCAATCCCATTTCGGCCGCGTAGGCGATACGGCGATTATCTCCTCCTTCCAATTGGCACGAGGCCGCTGCTGCCATCGCACAGGCCACTCCTACCTCTCCTTGGCATCCTACTTCCGCTCCGGAAATAGAAGCATTTGTTTTGGCCAGATTTCCGATTAGGCCGGCTGTGGCTAGAGCTTGCAGAATCATGGTATCGTCAAATTCGTAGATCTCTTTCATCAAACGACAAACTGCCGGTACAATTCCACATGAGCCGCATGTGGGTGCTGTGACTACTTGCCCTCCGGAGGCGTTTTCTTCCGCACAAGCCAATGCGTATGCGAACAAATTGTTTATCCGTCTGACATATCGGGGGGAATTGGCTGCTTTATATAAATATTTGCGCGCTTTTCGTTCCAAATTTAAAGAACCCGGTAATACGCCTTGCGCCTCTAATCCTCGTATCATTGTTTCCTGCATAGCGGACCAAACCCGGGAGATATATTCCCAAATTTGGCTCCCTTCGCACTCTTCTACGTATTGCCACAAAAGCATTTTGTGACGTGCCGTATATTCTAAAATTTCTTCCATGGAATGGTGGGGATAAATACTGGCTGGAACGATGTTAAAATTATCATCTGTTCGGATTTCACCGCCACCAACACTATACACTACCTGTTCATCCAACGGTTGTTTGTCACCATCCAAGGCTTCTAATTTTAATGCGTTTGGGTGGCGTGGCAAGAAAACAGAGGGCTTCCATTCAATAAAAACCGGTTTGGGAGATAGAGCTTCTTTGATAGCTAAATCGGTTAGATGCCCTTTCCCTGTAGCAGCTAAAGAACCGTATAATGTCACACGAAAAGAGACCGCTTGCGGATGCGCACGATTAAATTCTTCCGCGGCTTTACGTGGACCCATTGTGTGGCTGCTTGAGGGTCCCATACCTATTTTATACAGTTCTTTAAGTGATTGCATATATTCCCTCCAAGGAATATGATATAAAAATGATATCATAATTATATGTCTTTGCTATCCGCAATTTTAATTGCCTTGAGTTTGTCTATGGATAATTTAGCCGTTACGGTGTCAGCCGGTTGTGCGGCCCATAGTCGTATTCCGCTTAAACGGGAGATGTTGGCCAGTTTCGGTTTTATGTTGGCCCATTTGGTAATGTTTTCTTGTGGATGGCTTCTGGGCAAAGGAGTCGGACACTATGTAGATGCGATCGATCACTGGGTGGCTTTTGGAATCTTGGTGTGGATTGGGATTCACATGATATGGGAATCTGGGCATCACAGGGAAGAAGAACAAGATTTTTCAAAACGTATTTTTGGAGAAGCACTCTTTTGGTTGGCTTTTGCCACTAGTGTGGACGCATGGTTAGTAGGGATGGGCCTTTCATTGGTGCACGCTCCGTTTGTTTTAACAGCGACCACAATGGCCATATCGGTATTTTTTACCAGTTGGTTGGGATTTTATTTTGGAGCTTGGCTCGGGCGAAAATTTGGACAACAGATGGAGATGCTGGGGGGAATTGCTTTGATTTTGTTAGGTTTAAAATTGTTGCTTGAAGGGCTAGGCATTTGGTAGAATTCAGGTATCTAAAAAGAGAGAGGTCTTTATGGGAATTATATCCGTATTGATTATTTTTGTTTGTATCTGCGTTGATAATATGGTCAGCGCAAATATGTCGGCTATGAAGTTGACATCAGACAACCGAAGTGTGTTTTCTATCAAAATGGCTTTGTTTTTTGCCGGATTCAATGCATTGTTCTTTGGATTAGGATATTTAATCAGCATACTATTCTTCCGCAATTGGGTATATTTGGCGCATAACTGGGTAGCATTTGCCTTTTTGTTGCTGTTGGGAATTAAATTTATGCTTGAATCTATCGAAAAGTCGCCAAGCTTCAATAGTGTCGATACGGATAATACAGGAAAACTTTTCAAAGTATCTATGTTAATTGCTATGAATTCTTTCTTAGTAGGATACGCAGCAGAAACAATGGATGCTTCTTGCTTCCCGGCCTTGATTTTTCTGGCTTTAATTACTTTTGGAATGACATTGTTGGGTTTCCATTTGGGGCGTCCCACTTCCAAAACGATTGCCAGCAAAAAGGTGGAGTTAATAGCTGGTGTCATTTTGATTGTAATGGCTGTCCGGATGATTATTGTATAAACGCGGAAAAGAAATTTACCATAAAAAACCCCGGCATAAACCGGGGTTTTTTATTGAGAAACGTAAAACTTATTTTGCCAAGTTTTTCCACGCCTCTTGTTCTGCTTTCAAGGCCTTTTTGGTCTCTTTGGCAGATTTCTTTACTTCTGCTTTTTTAGCTTTAGCGTTGGCTTTTGCTTGTTCGGCGTTAGCTTTAGCTTGGGCTTTTTTAGCAGCGGCATCGGCCTTGGCTTGTTCAACCCGGGCTTTGGCAGCTTTTTTGTTGGCTTCAGCTTCAGCTTTTTTCTGTTGGGCTTGGGCCTTGGCAGCTTCTTTTCTGGCTTTAGCTTGGGCCTTGGCATCTTTTTTGGCTTGTTTTAAGGCCTCTTTGTCTGCTTGGGCTTTGGCTTTCGCGTTAGCTTTTGCTTGTTCAACTTGGGCTTTGGCGTCGGCTTTTGCGGCTTGGGCTTTAGCCTGCGCTTCTTGAGCTACTGTATTGTTTTTAGCGTTGGCTTGTTGTTTTTTGGCTGCTTTGATTTTTTTGGCTGCACCATCTTTTTTGTTCTGGATGTTTTTGCGAAGAGTGCTAACTTTGGACAAAGTGCAGTTATTCACACAAGCAACATCCATAGCAGCGCATCCGCAATCGTCAGCAGCTTGGGCAATACCCGAGAAAGCAGCAACGAACCCTAACGTAAATACTAATGCAATGATTTTTTTCATAATGCCATTTTTCTCCTTAATATCAAGTGCAAGAATAATTTGCCCTTTTATTGTACTATATTTATGGCAATATCGGCGAATAAACACGCAGAATGTTTTCGCGCGGAGTTACCTTTTTGGTAAAATATATGCATGGAACTCACTACTTTATCCGGGCCGTCTCTTTGGATTAATTTACTGCTTGGGCTGATTGTAATTAATTTGCTCGTATGGCCACTTACGTCACGTTGGGTAGAGAGTCATTTGGAAATTTTTCTCTTAGGGGTAGGGGCAGCGGCTGTTACGGTAAGCGGTGGTTGGAGTGTGGATTTCCTCTATCAGACTTTACAATATCCCGTTAATGTAGCTTTCATTGTGTTGGTAGTCAGTGTTATCTTTAATAATTATTCTCGTTATATTTTCCGAGTTTTGTTCGTTTTTTTTAAACGACTTGAACCGCGGTATAGTTTTGCCTTGCTGGTTCTTGCGTTGGGAGTGTCTTCTTCTTTGGTAAGCGTTACAGTATCAGCCTTGGTTTTGGCCGAAGTACTTAAAGTTGTTAATTTGGAGCACAAAGCCACGGTTTGTATAACTGTGTTTGCCTGTTATGCTATTAGTTTAGGGGCAGTGTTGACCCCCTTGGCTGAGCCGATGGGACTTGTGATTAATAATGCGCTTGCCGGGGAGCCTTACCATGCGGATTTCTTTTTCTTGTTACGTCATTTCGCAGGATGGATTTTGCCGGCATTAGTTTTGTTAGCTCTCGCTGCGGGATATTCTGCCCGTAACGCCGGGGCTGGTTTGCAGATGTATATCCGCGAGGATAAAGAAACGTATGGTTCTGTGTTGCGGCGCACATGGCATGTGTATATGTTCGTAGCGGCATTACACTTGATTAGCACTGGGCTTAGACCTTTGGCTCAAAGTACCATTACGCATTTGGGTGGACAAGTGCTGTTTTTTGCAAATGCCGTTTCAGTCATTATTGACAATGCCACTCTAGCCGCTATAGAAATTGTGCCTACTATCTCTCCGACCGATTTGACGTATATGGTTATTGGATTAGCGGCCTTTGGCAGCATGTTGGTGCAGGGTAACCTTCCTAATATCGTGGCTGCGGAGAAATTGGGTATTAAAAGCCGAGAGTGGGCTGTTGTCGCAGTGCCGACGGGGTTGGTATTGATGGTAGGATATTTTATTGCTTTGTGTATTTTACTTTAGGGAATGCTTGACGGGTTTTTGAAGGAAAAGATATAATAGAAAAGACGGATTCTCGTCTTGTGTTTCCCGACACCAAATTTTTAACAATAAGCAGTATTGTAGCACATTTCTATAGGAGAACTTATGCCAGATAGATTCAAACCCGCGGCGCAAATCTTAAAAGACTATAACTACGATAGCGCCAAGCTAATTCCCATCTTGCAAAAAGTGCAGGATGCCTACCACTTCTTACCGGAAGATATCATGCGTTTTATCGCAAATGAATTGAAAATTTCCCCCGCCAAAGTTTTTGGTGTGGCGACGTTCTTTGCCCATTTTGCCATTACCCCCAAAGGGAAGCATATTGTTCGTGTCTGTAACGGTACAGCTTGCCACGTAAAAGGTTCGGCAGGTATTATTGAAGCAGTGAAGAAAAAATTAAAATTAAAAGACGGCCAAGAAACCACCGAAGATTTGCTTTTCACCTTAGAGTGTGTGTCTTGCTTGGGAGCGTGCGGGTTGGCTCCTGTAATGGTGGTGGACGATATTGTTCACGGTCAGGTAACTCCGGCCAAAGCCGAGGAGTTGATTGATGAAGTCCTTAAAGCGGAGGCCAAGTAATATGGCAACGAAAGATATTGAAAAAATTGCAAAGGAATTTAATGATGCTTATAAAAATGTGAAGCATCGTATTGTTATTTGCGGCGGTACCGGTTGTATAGCAGGAGGTTCGCTGGATGTATATAAAGCTTTTCAAACCGAGATGGAAAAACGCGGTATTGCGTGTAGTGTGGAAGTTACCAAAGGGTGCCGCGAAAATTATTTAAGTATTAGTGGTTGCCGTGGTTTTTGTGCGCAAGGACCGCTAGTCAGCGTGGGAGATGTTTTTTATACGAAGGTAAAAGTAGCTGATGTAGCGGAAATTATTGAAAAAACCTTGCTTAAAGGCGAAGTCATTGACCGCTTGCTTTACCACAACCCGGCTAACAACCAAAAATCCAAAACAGTTGCCGAAGTTCCTTTTTACGCTAAACAGAAACGAATTTTGTTGGCAGATTGCGGTCGCATCAATCCTGAAGATATTAATGAGTATATCGCGCACGGTGGTTATGCCCAAGCCAAACGGATTTATTTAGAAATGACGCCTGAACAAGTTTGTAAAGAAATGATTAAATCCGGGCTGCGCGGACGCGGCGGCGGTGGTTTCCCTACCGGTAAAAAATGGGAATTTGCCCGCATCGAACCTGAAGGCAAGAAATATGTGATTTGCAACGCCGACGAAGGCGATCCGGGAGCTTTCATGGACCGCTCGGTTATGGAAGGCAACCCCAATGCCGTTTTAGAAGGTATGATGATTGCCGCACATGCCATCGGCGCCGACGAAGGTTATATCTATGTCCGCATGGAATATCCGCTTGCTATTAAACGCATTCGCAAAGCCATTGAAGAAGCTGAGGAACTCGGTATTTTGGGCAAAAACATTTTCGGCTCCGGTAAAAATTTCAAAATTAACGTCATGGAAGGAGCCGGAGCGTTTGTTTGCGGTGAAGAAACTGCTTTAATTGCCTCTGTAGAAGGAAAACGTGGTATGCCGAAGGTTAAACCGCCGTTTCCGGCTCACAGTGGTCTTTTCGGCAAGCCAACCGTTATTAACAACGTAGAAACGTTGGCAACGGTTGCTAAAGTGTTTGAGATGGGGGCCGAAAACTTTGCCAAAATTGGTACGCCCACCAGCCCGGGAACTAAAACGTTTGCTGTAACGGGCCATATCGCTAATACAGGACTTGTGGAAGTACCGATGGGTACCACCTTGCGCCAGGTCATCAATGATGTGGCCGGAGGAACGACCGATAGTGATGGTACCGTCAACCCGGAATCCTTTAAAGCCGCACAAATCGGTGGTCCTTCGGGTGGATGTTTAACCAAAGAACACTTTGATGTACCGCTTGATTTTGATTCTTTAAAATCAGCTGGGGCTATGATCGGTTCAGGCGGACTTGTAGTTATGAATCAAAAAACCTGTATGGTAAATGTGGCACGTTTCTTTTTGGAGTTTACGAAACGCGAATCGTGTGGTAAATGCGTTCCTTGCCGCGAAGGAACTGACCAAATGTTGTCATTATTAACCGATATTTGTGAAGGGCGCGGAACAATGAAAACGCTTGAAACGTTGGAAGATTTGGCTAAAGCCGTACAAAAAGCATCACTCTGCGCGTTAGGAAAGACCGCTCCAAATCCGGTACTTTCTACCCTAAAATACTTTAAGGACGAATACCTCGCCCATGTTGTTGAAAAACGCTGCCCGGCCGGGGTTTGTAAGGCCTTGGCCAGTTATGCCATTGATCCGGCAAAATGTAAAGGTTGCGGTATGTGCAAACGCGCCTGCCCGGTGCAAGCCATTTCGGGTACCGTAGGTAAACCGCATGTAATTGATCCTAAAAAATGTATCAAATGCGGCAGTTGCAAATCTACTTGTAAATTCGGCGCGGTGAAAGTCGGCGCATAAGGGAAGAAACTATGGAAAACGAAAACTTTGTTTTAATTGAAGGTAAAAAAGTAGCCATTGAAGGCGAGCGGAACTTGTTGGAACTCATCCGCAAAGCCAATTTTAATATCACCACGTTCTGTTACCAACCGGAACTGGAAATTTACGGTGCGTGCCGCCTTTGCTTGGTAGAAGTGGACGGTATGGGTATTGTGGCCTCCTGCTGTGTAGCTCCCAAAGCAGGAATGAACGTACATATTAATACGGATGAGGTTCGCCGATTGCGTCGTGTTAATCTGGAACTTTTGCTGGCTTCCGGAAATCACAACTGCACGCTTTGTTCCAAATCAGGCAATTGCAAACTTCAAAAATTAGCCGAAGAAATGGGCATTACGGAAATTCGTTTTAAAGCGAAACAAAAACCGGTTCACCGTGATACTACTTCAGCTGCGTTAGTGCGCGACAACAGTAAATGTATTTTGTGTGGCAATTGTGTGCGCATTTGCAACGAAGTACAAGGTATTGGTGCGATTGATTTCGCGTTCCGTGGTTACCGGGCTCAAATTGCCACGGCCTTCAATAAGGATATGGGTTTGAGCCACGAGTGTGTTTCTTGCGGCCAATGTGCGCGCGTTTGCCCGACGGGGGCGTTGGTTCCCAATTCCTCCGAAATTGAAGCCGTATTTAAGGCTATCAATCACCCCACCAAAAAAGTGGCTGTACATATTGCTCCGGCCGTACGTGTGGGGTTGGGTGAAATTTTTGGTTTGCCGCAAGGCAAAAGCATTGATGGAAAAATCGCCGCAGCGTTGCGCATGTTGGGCTTTGATTATGTATACGATACTGCTTTCGCGGCTGACTTAACCATTGTGGAAGAAGCCACCGAGTTTTTGCAACGTTTTACACAAGGCAAAAACTTGCCGCAGTTAACAAGTTGCTGCCCGGCATGGGTTAACTATGTGGAAAAATTTACGCCGGAATTTATTCCCAATCTCTCTACGGCGCGCTCACCGATGCAGATGATGGGCCCGGTCATTAAGGCCGACTTTGTGGAACGCGGCGGTAAACGCGAAGATATGGTGGTTGTAGCGATTATGCCGTGCTCGGCTAAAAAAGGCGAAATCAAACGTGAGGAATTTTATGTGGACGGCAACCCGGACACCGATTACGTCGTTACCACTGTTGGTTTGGCACGGATGATCAAAGAAGCGGGTATTGATTTTGCCCACTTGCCTGATGCGGAATTTGACCATCCGTTCGGTACTAAAACCGGCGCAGGTGTTATCTTTGGTGCGTCGGGTGGCGTAATGGAAGCGGCCTTACGTTTCGCGGTAGCCGAATTAGACCCCAAACATGCTGGTAAACTTGATTTGAGTGCCTTGCGCGCGAGCAGTACCGTTAAAGAAGCTGAACTTTCCGTGGCGGGCAAAACCGTTCGCGTAGCGGTTGTGAGCGGACTGCGCAACGCACGCAAACTGTTAGACGACATTAAAGCCGGAAAGAATAAATACGACTTTATTGAAGTTATGTCCTGCCAGGGTGGGTGCGTAGCCGGTGCCGGTCAGCCTCAGTTTGAGGGTTGGCAAGCCCGTAAGAATCGCTCTAAAGGATTGTATGATGATGACGCAAAACTGGCATATAAGTCCCAAGATAATAAAGATGTGATGGCCTTGTATGGTACCATTTTTGATAAGATCGGAGGACATAAAGCGCATGAGTTGTTACATACGCATTATACCGATCACAAAGATCGTACCGGCCAAACAAAATAAAAGAAGCATTGGTATTTATATCCCCGCCTGATTATAAACAGGCGGGGCTTTTTATTGCAATAAATCTTTTCTCAATAGGGTTAAATTTAGTAGGATAAAGATAACCCTATATTAAGGAGAAAATACATGAAAAGAGTATTTGCAGTTTTGTTAATTGCTCCGTTTGTATTTGCTTGTTCTCCAAGCGTCAAACGGGTGGAAACTAATTTGGTGAAAGACGTATCCGGAGGATGGAACGACACGGATGCCCAAATGGTAGCCCAAGAAATGATTACGGATTGTTTACAGGCGGGTTGGTATACTAAGTATGTCAGCCGTAAAGGCAAAGAGCCGGTTGTTATTGTGGGGACAGTTGTTAATAACTCGTCTGAACATATTAACACGGGTGTATTTATTGAAGAAATTCAGCGTGCGCTCATTAATTCGGGGAAAGTAGAATTTGTAGCTTCAGCTGCCGAACGTGGAGAAGTGCGTACGGAACGGTTAGAACAAGATGAGTTTGCGTCCGAAGAAACCCGTAAAGCATTTGGACGGGAAGTGGGAGCTGACTTCATGCTTTCCGGCGTGCTTAATTCTGTGGTGGACAAATCCGGTTCCAAAGCGTTGGTGTTTTACCAAGCCAATATGAAACTTATCAATATTGAAACCAACCAGATTGTTTGGAACGGGCAAAAACAAATTAAAAAATATGTAAAACGCAGTAAAGTGTCTTGGTAGGAGCTTTTTATGAAGGCGCGCGTATATTTGCTAGGGCTGTTGGTTTTTTGCTCTGCGTGTGCGGCGCCTTCTTTGCGTTATAAAAGTGAAATAAACAGGTTGTCAGCACAAGGCGAGTTTGAAGCCGCCGCGCAGCAAGTGGAAGCTAAACAATCTCGTGCTTATGCTAAGCAGGATCGTGCATTGGCCTATTTGGATCAGGCCACCCTTTTGCATGATGCCGGTAATTCTGCTCAAAGTGACCAGCTTTTTGCCAAAGCGCAAGACCGCATAGAAGAATTATATACGGTAAGTGCAACCCGTTCTGCCGGGCGGTTGTTAGTAAATGATTTAACGCTACCGTATAGCGTGGCCGCCTATGAACGGGCTCTTACATTTTTCTATCGGGCTATGAATTTTTTAGATCAACAGAATTTGTCGGACGCCGCGGTAGAAATGCGTCGTGCGGTGGCTTTTTTAGATAATTTACGCGGTAGTAAGAAATCCGGATACAATGATGATCCTTTTATACAGTACTTTTCCAGTTTAATTTTTGAATCGGTTGGTCAAATATCAGATGCTCGCATCAGCCGTACGAATTCACTACAAGCGTATTACAATTTAGGCGGATTATTGCGGGTATCCGCTCCTAAGTTTTATGTACCTTCCGATGCGGCACAATGGGGGGAAGTGATTGTACTGCATTATAATGGGCTTATGCCCCTTAAAAAAAATGCTACGATTCAATTGGCTTGGGACAGAATATATTCTATTCTTTCCACTTCCGAAGAATCCCGCAACGGCCTTTCTCCAGAAGTGCAGAATGCGTTGCGTACGGGCTGGATGGGGCATGCGATTACTTTGGCTTTTCCTGAATTGGAACCACAACCGTTTGCTATCGCCTCTTCATTCATACAGGCCAACGGGCAACTGTACAATATGCAAAAAATGGCCGATTTGGCCGCTGCAGCAAAATTGGATTTAGAAGAGCGTTTGCCCGGTATTTGGTTTAGAGCCGCCGCGCGTGCGGTGGCCAAGCAAATAGCGGCAGAGCAAGCCCGCCGGGCTGCGCGGGAAATGAGTAAAGACGACTCTGTTGGAGATTTAACGGGATTGGTAGTCAATATTCTTGGCGCAGCTACCGAGAAAGCCGATACTCGCCAATGGTTTACTCTACCGGCGGAGATTTATATGGCGCGATTGTTTTTGCCTCCCGGTATACATACTATCCGGCTGTTCTTTCGTGATGGATATGGTAATATAGTAGGAGAACATGTTTTTGAAAATATACGTGTAGTGCGGGGGGGACGGGTTTTTTTACACCACCGTACTGCCAGATAGAGAGGACTTATGAAAAAAATTATAACACTAGTTGGAATTGTGCTTTGTCTTAGTGCTTGCACAAGTCTAAATAAAAATACGGTATCGTACCAAACATCCAAGTACGATACAAGTAAGTATTATGTCGTATCCGGAGACGGTGCCGACAAAGAATCCGCGTCCCAAAATGCTTTAGCGGCAATGCACCGAGCACTGATGCAAAATGCACCGGATATTGCCAATGATGGCATATTAACAGATCTAATGGCCAATGCCAAAGTAGATAAAGTTTGGCGTGATAAAGACAGCCAAAATAAACACTATTATGCATTAGCTGTGATGTCACGCAAAAATGCGGGGAAAATCTTGACGCCGCAAATGGACCAATTGGATAATCAATTAGCAGGTTTGGCTGCGCAGTTTTCTTCTCCGGCGCAACCATTGGAAGATTTAAAAACGGCTTATCGTATGCAACCCTTAGTTGCCCGTCGGGCCATGTTGGATGATACCTATCAGTTTCTATCAGCCGATCACCAAAATTATGCAACGGAAGTCTTCTTGCCGTATAAAAATGCGCTGAAGGAAAAAATGGCAGCTGTGTTGGTGGGGGTGGATGTGCAAGGACGTGAGAGTAAAGTAATGATTACACATATCGTCAATGCACTTAACCAAATGGGGCTAGGAGTCGTAGATATTGCTGACCCGGACAAACAACTATCTGTTGAAATTTTGACTGATATAGATGGTTACAATTCACAAAAGGTACAAGGATTAGTTTGGTGCTCCAGCAATGCTGCAGTTAGCTTGGTAGATGCTACCCGTGGGGTAACCTTCGCCCGATTCAATGTATATGAACGGGCAGGTACTTCCCGTGCGGCAGATTCTATGCGCCGCAGTATGGAAGCTGCGGGTGAACAGGCCGCCAAACAGATTACGGCTCGCTTGGAAGCTTATGTAAAAAGCCGGTAAGGAGGATTCCTTTATGAAAAAATTATTTTTATTCGTTTTGTTGATTTGCCCGGTGGTTGTGTCGGCTCAAACCGCTTCGGATGCCCAAGCCCAGCGTAATCAAATGTTATATTCGTTAGGATTCTTGTTAGGTAATAACTTGAAAACGGAACTTATTTTGGATAATGAAAATGATTATAAAGCGGTTTCTCAAGGGATGAGAGATAGTTTGTTAGGCAAAAAATCGCAAACCGATTTGGATGCCTATAAACCGCAAATTATTCAAAAATACCAGGAAGATTTCAAAATAATTTCTGCTCGGCATCAAGCTAAACAGCAAGAATATTTAACTGATTTTCAGAAGGAAAAAGGCGTCAAGGCCTTGGATAACGGAGTTCTAATTAAACTCATTAAACCCGGCAAGGGCAAAAATCCAAAAGTGGACAGTACGGTAAAAGTACACTATACGGGTACCCTGGTTGACGGGACAAAATTTGATAGTTCACGTGACCGTGGACAGGCCTTTCAAACACGTTTGACAGATGTTATCCCTTGCTGGACAAAAGCCGTTCAGCAACTTAAGCCCGGGGCTCGTGCTACGGTAGTTTGCCCGGCTAATACCGCTTATGGAGATAGACCGGTGGGACAGATACCGGCTAATTCGGCATTAGTATTTGATATTGAATTGCTTGAAATTGAGTAATGTCAAAAAAAAGTTATTTCTTCATTGCCGTGATGTTGACCGCGCTCTTATTTATGGGCGCGGTTCGCGGTTATCAGTTTTACGCTCACAAAGCAGCAGAATGGGAGGAAAAACGGATTGAGCAAACCGCTGCTTTTTCCTTTCAACAAGTGCCTTTATCATTGGCAGCTCCGAAAGCAGAACCCGTATCTGCCCCTCAGCCCTTTGTGGAAAGTCAATTGGCTCCTGTATTTCTAGGGGATGTGCCTCTTTCCGAAGAACAAACGGTTCGTCAGGCACAAGATACGCTTCGTTCCATTGTACAAGATTTTCAACAAGAACCGGAAATTCAATCATTTAATCGGGATTTAGCTCAGGCTACCAAGGGACAAGCTATCGATTTGAGCTCATTAAGCGGGGGTAATTTAGCCCAAATCTTACAGGATAATCCGCGTATTAAAGAAGTGGTATCTAAACACATGCAAAATCCGGATTTTGCACAAAAAGTGCAGGAAATTTTTTCTAATCCGCAGTTTGTGCAAAGCGTTCGCCAATTGCAGCGTTACGATGCTCCGGCTGCCACGGATAAAAAACAAACCAACTAGAAAAAAATATTGTATTCTATACCATATAGGGAGGTCTATATATGTTAAAAATCTTAATTAAAGCAGCTATTTTAGTATTTATCATTTTAAGTATTTATTTTATTGTAAATCCGGCAGCTTGTTCTAATTTTATAATGGGGCGGGTTACACGAGGGCCCGAATCGCAACCTGCTACGGAAACCTTGCCTGGAGACCATAGAGAATTATTTGTTCCCGCGGGAGATCAGCCTTTGCAAGAAGAACCCAAATCGCCGGTCTCTGTACAAACTACAGAAACCAAAACGACAGAACCACAAACAACAGATCCTGTGCCTGGGGTCACTGATACCAATTCGCTCAAAGAACGTCAAGAACCCTCACAAGAAGATATTGATTATGCCATTGCCAGCCGGTATGTTGAGTTGGAAAACGAATACGCTCGCGAAAAAAAGACGGGGAAGGATACCGCTAAAGAGATATCGTATATCGTAATGGATGATTTCGAACTGACTCCCCAGGAGTGGGAAGAATTTTTAGAACGGGCAACTGCCAGTAACCTGTTCAATGAAATTCGTACCGAGATGGCAAAAAATAAGTAGAAATTCTTTCTAAACGAAAACGGCTCTGGTAACAGAGCCGTTTTTTGTGGGTTGTGTAACAAACTAAAAATTATTATCCTATCCAGCGATGTATAACAAACCAAGACAAGAAACTAATTGCGAAGAAAATTCCCAATAAAACCATAAACCATATTCCATGATGAACTCCGGTGCCGGCCGTTGATTGGGGTGCGGGAGCACCAAAACGGCTTAATAGGGAGGAGGCGCGCTCTTCCACAGAAACATCTTCGGAAGAATCTTCATCTGTGGATGTGGGATTTTCTTTGTATAGTTTTTCTATCAGAGTTTCTAGTTCTCCCAAGATCTGCATGGCCCGGAAGCGAAATTTTTCTATGTCTTGCACCTCAACGAGACTATGTTCATGATACACAAGGGCGTTTTCATTTAGTTCCAAATAAATGCCATCTTGAGTTTTGAATAAGTGCGTGATGGAAGGCGTAAGTAATATCCCGGACGCTGGAGAGGGTGCGTGCAAACGGTAACGTGCATCAATGGAAGGGATATTGGTTTTCATTAAAGCATATTGAGACCGTGCCAAGGGCGAATTTAGAGGGGCTGCTTTGAGCGGAGGGAATTGCCTTTTCTTCATTTCGGCTGTAAAAATAGTAATGCGCAGGGGTTTTGTTTTGGGCTTATCATCTGTGTAAAGGGCATCATCGGCTATGCGGATAAAAGCCACATTGTCCGAATAGGTTAATACGTTTTGATATTGGTGGAAGTATTGGGTGAAAAATTCAAGTCGCCCCGCTGTTAATTGGGTGGTTACCGAGTTTTTATGTTTATCAAAAGAACAACCACTCATTCGTGCAATGTGAGCCAGCTGGGAACTTCGAGAGTGAAAAATGGCTACTGCAGCAGTGGTACAAACAGCGATCGTTAAGGCAAAAATCCAGGTCATATATATCCCTCGTGTTTTAATGATATTTCTCTTGTATTATAAGGGTTTAAAACGATCGGAACAAGGGCCGTAAGACCTAGTTGAATGGGGAAAAAGACCTAGACAAAAAAAGGTTTTGGGCCCATAATATCCCCCGCAATATATGTATTGCGGGGGATATTCATATATTATTTTTGGGTAACGTCTTGTGCGGGCTTTTTGCTGGTCAAAATAGCCCAACTCAAAATGGCTAACAATACAATTACCACTACCCAACCAATCTTACCCAAGGGGGTAAAATCATTATGATAATTGACAATAATCGGCGCCACGATAACGGCAACCATGTTTACCACTTTAATCAACGGGTTAACAGCGGGGCCGGCCGTATCTTTCAAGGGATCTCCTACTGTGTCTCCTACCACGCTGGCTTTATGGCGTTCAGAACCTTTGCCGGTGTTGGCGGCAATGTCAGAAGGTTCATCTTCTACCACTTTTTTGGCATTATCCCAGCTACCTCCGGCATTGGACATAAAGACCGCCAAGAGCTGCCCGGATACGATAATCCCAGCTAAAAAGCCTCCCAATGCTTCTACACCGAAGGTCAGCCCAACTATTACCGGTGAAACAATTCCTAAAAGAGCTAGAATAACAAGCTCTTTTTGGGCAGCTACGGTGGAGATATTAACTGCGCGGGTATAATCCGGTTTTGTTTTTCCTTCCAATACCCCGCCTTTAAACTGACGGCGCACTTCCTGAACAATTAAGGCCGCCGCACGGCTGACAGCGTTAATTGCAAACGAGGAGAATAACCAGGGCAAAGCTCCGCCGATGAGCATTCCTACAAACACGACCGGATTAGATACCACGATCCCGATTTCGGACAGAAGAGTTAAAACTTTTTCTTCTCCGGCGGCCGCCCAGGCATCATTAAGCAAGCGTTGTACGTTGCTAACATCTACCATGTAGGAAGCAAAAAGCGATACGGCTGCAATTACGGCTGAACCGATAGCCACCCCTTTCGTGATAGCTTTGGTAGTATTTCCTACCCCATCCAAGTCGGCCATAATCTGGCGGGCTTTTTTAGTACCGTCATCTTCCTGTCCATGCCAACTCATTTCGCCAATACCATTGGCATTATCGGCAATCGGACCAAAAGAATCCATGGCTACGTTGTTTCCGGTTAAGGTAAGCATACCGATACCCGTCATCGCTACCCCGTATAAAATGAAATTAAACTTTTCTACAGGGGAAAGGCCGTCAATCGTGCCAAACACGATAACGGATAAGAAAATAGAGGCCGCAATTACCAAGGTAGTCCATACAGCCGATTCAAATCCTACGGCAATACCGGATAAGATAGTCGTTGCGGAACCGGTAGCTGTAGCTTTTTTGATTTCCTGTACGGGTTTCCCTTCCGTTCCGGTAAAATATTCCGTTAAACGATCAATGCAGATGGCCAATAAAATACCAATGGTCGTGGCCGCAAACGGACGCCACCAACCACCGGGCACGTCTGCCATGTAATAATAGGCCAATATTCCAAAGATAATTACAGAGATGGCCGCCGAGATGGAATATCCTTTAAAAATGGCTTTCATAGCATTACCGGCTGTGCGTTTAGAGTCTTTAACGGCGTAAGTACCGATAATAGAACACAACACGCCGATTCCACGCACCAAAAGCGGATAAACAATCCACTCGTGATGACCGGTGATACGCCATAGAGCGATACCTAAAATTAAACCTGAAACGATGGTGACTTCATACGATTCAAAAATATCGGCGGCCATACCCGCGCAGTCTCCCACGTTATCACCGACTAAGTCGGCTACAACGGCCGGGTTGCGTGGATCGTCCTCCGGGATACCGGCTTCCACCTTGCCTACGAGGTCGGCTCCCACGTCTGCGGCTTTGGTATAAATACCACCGCCGACGCGCATGAATAAAGCTAACAGAGTTCCGCCGAAACCAAAACCTAATAAGGCATCCGGAGCGGCGATACCGAAGATGATGAAGATAATCGTGCCGCCGAATAATCCTAAACCGTCTGTTAACATACCTGTTACGGTGCCGGCGCGATAAGCAATGCGTAATGCATCGCCGAAGCTACGCTTAGAAGCAGCTGCTACGCGTACATTGGCGTCTACCGCAATGCGCATGCCCAATTGTCCAACAAGCAGGGAAAATACCGCTCCTAAAATAAACGCTCCGGCCCGACCGAAAGCTGCGATAAGTTTAACTTTCTCGGCAGATAATCCGGCAAACCGTTCCAAAGAATCTTGTGATACGGGGACGATATAAACAGATAAAAACAAACAAACGGTAAGCAATCCGATCAGTGGCAAAATCGTTTTTAGCTGTCTTTTTAGGTAAGCGTTGGCGCCTTCCTCGATAGCACTCCAGACTTTTACCATCTCCGGAGTACCGGTGTCTTCACTCATTACTTGTTTGCGCAAGAACAATGCATATAAAAGTCCCATTACGGCAATGAACAACACGCCAAAAAGCGCATACTGTTCAAAGCAACGCAGGGACGCAATTCCATACCACATGGTTTTTCTCCTTAGTTTTAATATAGTTCAAAACTTCCTCCTATATTATAATAAAATCCTATGTAAAAAGCGCAAGCGTTTTTTTGACGTGAGTTTAAATAAATTATTGGAAAAATTTGATACAATAAAAAACAGATTTTGAATAATCCTATTCAAGGGGAATTTGTATGTGGGGATTTATAGCGATTTTTATATTTCTGGGGGGACTGTTTCGTCAGCCTTTAATAGAACTTCCGAAGGCACAAGCAATAACATTATTCGGTATTTTATTGTTTTTGGCCTTGTTTTTATACTGGGCACGTAAGCAAATAAAGTTGCTTGTAGCGTTGGTGATATTTATTTTTGGATTGAGGTGGTATGTAATGTCTAAAATAATAAAGCCTTCGGCTACCCAGGGTAAAACAGTAAGCGGACAAGTTTCCCGGACCGGAACGGTAAGACAAACACAACCCCAACGTGGTGCTCGCGAGCCGGAAAATTTACTTCAAGCTGTTACCCAACAGGACGAAGAGAGTGTGGCCCGGTTTCTTGCACAAGGAGCTGATCCAAACAATAAATATGGAAATGAATACAGTGCGTTAACTTATGCAATATGGAAGCGTATGCCCAATACGGTACAAGCTTTGGTGAAAGCCGGTGCCTCTGTTAATGAAGTGGATGGTAAAACAGGAGCTACTCCGCTTGAGTATGCCGTTGGACAGGAGTCTTCCCTAATAGTAAATATTCTGTTGGAGGCTGGAGCCGATGTGAATTATCATCGGCCAAATCAAAACCCTCATTTTATGTATATGGCAGTAGAGCGCCGTCAACCGGAAATAGTTTATGCACTGGCAGCGGCCGGTTCCAAAGAAGTGAAAGATTTTTGGTTTTGGCATGAAACTTTGAGACGTGGTGAAGCAGAAATTATCCGTGGCTTACTAGATGCCGGTTATGAAATCCCGCAAGATTACGCGGGGTTTCGCAAAGCCGTTTTTCTAGGGGATATGGCTAGAGTCAAAATGCTACTATCCTCCCCCAAGGAGATGGAAAAAATTAAACGCCATCAAGCTGATGAATTAGCGTATGCGGTTGCCGGAGGCAAATTAGAGATATTGCGCCTTCTGTACGAAACAAAAATATGGAACTACCAGCAAGAAGAGGCATTGTATGTGGCCATGCGGACAAATCATCCGCAGGCTGTTAAATTTTTGTTGGATAATGGTGCGCAAATAAATAAACCTGAAGGGACGTTGTCAGTCCAATGGGCTTTTAGTGATGCTTGCGAACGGGGATATGCAGAAGTAGTGAAGTTACTACTTGCAGCAGGTATGATGCCGGACGCCAAATCCTACACTCCCGGCCACTTTGCGCTACATGAAGCGGCCAAAGAGGGGCAGACTGAAATCGTCAAAATTTTGTTGGCTGCCAAAGCAAATACAGAGATGATGGATATAGAGAATTCCACCCCGCTACATTATGCTGTTTCATCTGGCAATTTAGAAACAGTAAAAGCGTTGGCGGAAGGGGGGGCGGATCTTAATAAGGTAAATATTCGGCCGGAAACGCCACTTCGCCTGGCTGTTAAATCCGGAAAAACGGAAATTGCCGATTATTTGCGAGCGCAAGGGGCCAAGGAATAAGGTTGTTTTTGATGGGTAAAGCCATCCCCGGCTGTTTTATCCGGGGATAGCTTTTATAGAAGGCCTATTTCTTTTTGCAATTGCACGCAGATAAGTTGGGTAATACTATTTCATAGTCATTTCCCAGATCTTCTAATTCTTGTTCGTGTTCAATTTCTTCTTGCAAAATTTGGCGGACAATATGAGAAGTAATCATATCCTTATTCAGTACGTACTTGAGTAACTTATTATATACCTCAATGGCGCACCGTTCGCCTTGTAAGTTTTGTTTGAGCAAGGTGGCCGCATTACTGTCTTTTGGTATTAAATATCCACAGGTGCTTTGTTTGTACCATTCTTCCGGACTGAGTACCGGAGTGCCACCCAATTCAATAATACGTTTAGCTAATTTTTTTGCATGATCTAATTCTTCGGCGGCATGTTCTTCCAGTTCCGGCCGAAGTACCGGAGCCATAAGGCCACTTGCAATTTGTGCTCCTGCCCAGTATTGGTAATAAGCCAGCCATTCATCACTAAATGCCTGGTTGAGTAAATGGATAAGTTCCTTCACATCCAGTCCGGCTTTTTCTACAATTTTTCTTCCTATCATTCCCATAGTATCCCCCTGGTGTAGCCTAAGTTAATCGCCTCTCTTAATGGAATAGCGTAGGGTTAGTATATCAATTCGGTCGTACTTGTTATGGGCAGAAAAAGGGTTAGATTGGCCCAATATACATTTACGATCTCTCCAAAGGAGAGATCGTAAATTCATACAAAAAGGGGTATCAATTCGGCAAGATGCTATTTTATCTGTACAGAGTTGCTCTTAATTGTTTTATTTCGTTTTCATAATTGGTTTTATTTCTTTTGAGTTGTTCCAATTTGTTTTGTTCTGTTTCCAGTTTTTTTTCATATTCCGCCACAGAAAGTTGACCTTTCCAATTGATTCCTTTTCTGGCCATAGCGAGATCTGTTTCGGTACACTTGATGGCTGTTTGTTGCGAAGATATCATAATTTCATTCCCTTGTAAGGCCTGTTCAAGAAATTCAATTCTCTCTCTATCATTTTTTTTCCTACGGGCCATTTCTTGTTGGTATTGGTATTGGGGTGTTTCGTAATAGTTGGGACACCGGGAGGGAGTGGAAATGCTTTGAATCAGATTGTCCGCCCCAACGGTGACAAGGGTTTCTTCTTTCTTGGTAAAATCATATTCGCAATTTTTCAGGAAAGAATAAATAATATTTCCGTTCGGTGAAGTATATTGAAGAGTAGGCACCCCGTGAGAAGATACATACTTATCGAAATCTTGTCCGTGCCAATCAACGGATTGCTGCCAAGTGGCGCAGGCAGTGAGTCCGAAAATACTTACAAATAATAAAATATGTTTTTTCATAAGATACTCCTTTTTTCAAAGGGCTTGTACTTGTAGAACACCTAATTGTAACAAATTATTGCAGGGGTGATTTAGGTTGCTCAATACTCCCCATAAATTTAAAAACCCGCACAAGGCGGGTTTCAAATTCATACGGTGCTTCTAGTTTCTCTAGCGCTATGCTGAATATTTTTTATCAAAGCAGGAATATTTTTGTATTATGAGAATATGAAAAAACTTATCTTATGTGTATTGTCTGTTTTGCTGTTCGGCCCTGCATTGCGTGCCAATTCCACCGAAGAAATTCTGACTATTCCTGCCAACCCAAAAAAAGGTTTCCATTGGGGATATGCGCTGTATTTGCCCACAACTATAAATTCTGCTAAAACGTTACCGATATTATTAATTATGGGTAATACCGGCCGCATAGCAAACGCAGAAGAAGCGAAAAAAACCATTTTAGAACGATTGCCTTACCAGAGTGACGAGGGGCCCGTGGCGAAATCACTGGGCGTGCCACTTGTCATGCCCATAATTCCACGCCAAGAGAATTTTTATACGCACGCCTTAAGTCGGGCCGTTATGGTATCCAAAGATACGAATTTTGAGCGGCTTGATTTGCAAGTGTTAAATATGGTTAAGGACGCGCGCGAACAGTTAAAAAAGCGCGG
>CACYBL010000078.1 GCA_902772695.1 uncultured Elusimicrobium sp. | reverse complement strand
TTAGTAGTATCAATCACATACTTCGGACACTCGCCGTAAGTGGTAAGTGCTGTTTGATAATCAGCCGCAGAAATCTGTAATCCTGTATGGTCTGCTACCCATTGGTAGAAGTCCGGATAAAGCTCATCTGCATTGGATATGGTTTCTCCGGTAAACAAAGGCAACGCTCCAACATTGTCTGCAGCAGAAGAGCTTTGCGAAAGATAGATTTCACCAATCAATTTGCCTAAAGTATGTTCCGCATAATATTGAGCTGTTTGTGCCGAAGAAGCCGCTTGTCCAGCTGTTTGATTTAGGATTTGATTTAAAGACTGGGCTAAACTACTCATCTCACTTTCCGCAGTTTCTTTGACTTGAGTGATTTGAGAAACTGCCGTTTGAGCCACCTCTTGCGCCAAAGACGCACTATTTTCAGCCACCTGAGCAGAAGAAACGGCCTGGGAAGAAGCCGTCGTTGCTTCTTGTTTAGCTGTTAAGATATTATTCAAAAAAGTATCTGTATCCAAACTGGCCGGTTGTGTAGAAACGGGATATTTGATGCAACGATCCATCTTTTCCGATAATTCCTGTACCAAAAGGGTTAATTTATCGTATCCCTGCTCTAGCACTTCCGCATCTAATTCCCCTTGACGCAATAAATCAATTTCTTGCGTAAGCGGAGTATGACGTACCAAAGTAATATGCCACCCTTCTTCTAACGGATTTTTTCCACTGGCTAAGGTAGGATACGTTAATGTATCCAGTGTAGTGTTTAATTCAAAATCAGTTTCCAGTTGGATTTCACTTCCTAAAGGGGAAGTAATAAATATTTGTAAATCTTCTGCCGAAGCAATAGGGAAATCCACATCCCATTCTCGGGTAAGTCCGTTGCCTTCATAAATACGTTTTGTCAGTTGCATTGAAACCGTCATAATTTTCTCCTAGCAAGTCAATAGTGTTTTGATTTGTTTCCAAATATTTAATCGTTGGGCGTTGTCCGAAGGCCCTGTAAGTACAGCGTACGAAGCCCGCATAATATCTTTTTCATTGAACCCTTGTTTATGCATCCAGGTATTAATACCACGTAGTAGCCACCCTTCATTTTGATTGATTTGTCCGCTTTGTCTATGTTTTTGAATTGCCTTTAGACGAAAATAATCCCGTGCGGTACAAAGCCCTCTTTTGAAAGAATTTTCCACATCTGTGTCTGGATTAAAATAATTTTTAACAAACCACTCTTGTTGGGCTTCGGATGCCTCTTGATCGATATGTTGTGCCACATGAAATGCTTGTTTCAAGGAAGTGGCTTGCAAAACTTGTTGGGAGTGAATCAACGCCATCAGATTTTCTGAAGAAGCTTGTGCCAACTGATCAAATAATTGAGCCTGTTCTAAAGCATTTTGCTGAAGATCCTTTTGTGCCAAACGATTAATTTCTTGACGGATACCTGCCTTTAGGTCCTCATCCGATTCTTCTATCAATGACATGGCATACTCTTCTCTTTCTTGTGCAGCATGTCCCTTCCGCTTAGCCTGTTGCCATAAATTTTTCCCCTGTTCAACCACAAATGTTTGACGAATTTGTTGCGCTAAACGCCGTCTATTTTCCTCGGGCAACGATTCGTGTTGAGCACTAAATACCGCTTGCGCAACAGGCCAGTTACCTCCGGACAAGGAACGTAGAATATGATTTTCTATTGTCGTCACACGCAATTCTTCGGCTTGAGAACGAGCCTGTTCCTCGGTTTGACCCACCTGTTCTAACCGGGTTTGATAAGCCGGAATTTGTAATGTTAAATAAGCCTGTAAAGATTGTTCATTTAAACATAGACTGCCAATTTTATTAATCCAATTTCCTTGATCCTGCAATTTTTGCAGTTGTTGTTGGTAAGCAGTTTCTGTTTCTTCTTGTAATGCCGTTTGACGAAGAGCGGCATAATCCCACGCCGCGGGAACATTGGTTTGTTCCAGCCGGAAATGAGAGGCAGCAAATTGATCCAAAAAATTGGTAGACACCGTTCCCCGGGAACGCACTTCGCGCTTAACAGAATCAGCCAAACTTTGTTGCAGATCTTCGGGCACTGATTGTTCCTGCTGTGCCGGCGGCAAATTCGCCGCCGGCTCCGCTCCAGATGTATACGACACATCTGTTTTTGTTGTGTTTTGATAGATAGGTACGATAGGCATAAATTTTTCAATTCCCCCCGAACCAACTAAATAATGTGGTTCCTAATTTCCAACCGGATAATCCCTTCCGTTCCGCTCGGCGTTTTGTTGCGGCCAATTCCTTAAGCGCACGAACTTGTTGGGCCGCTTGAATATTATTTTCCAAAACATTATTTTGCAAATTCACAGCAATATTTTGCTCATCCAGTAACACCTGGAAACGATTGTTTTTAAGAATGTTTTGCACCGTAGCTGATTGGCTGTTTAGCCCCAAGGCAGCTACCTGAGCACGCTGATTGGCCGTGTTTTGTAAATAATTTTGATATACTTGCCGAGCCTTTTCTGCTGCTGATTGTAATAAATACCCATTTTGGTCATAGGCACCTTGTATAACAACTGCCGCCTGATACTCATCTGCACGGGCCGACTTTCTGTAAGAATCCTCCGTGTGCCGTTGTTGTTCTAATGTTTTTAACAGGGAATTGATTCCCTTTCCCATATTGTCTACTATACTTCCCATTTATCCTCCCGATAAGCATAAAAGTACACTTAGTGTCCTAAAAAAACATATAATAAGGGAAAATCACCTTTTGGAGTAGTTATATGATTTGGCTTATCTTATTTTTATTGATTGTAGTATTAGTGGTGTACGCTGTATTCTTTCTTTTCTTCAAACTCATTTGGATTTTATTCAAAAAAAATCGTAATCTTTGGCCGCTTATTTTAGCAGGTATTAGCACGATATTATCTGGTCTTCTTATGGTCGGATTGATTGCCTGGGGCATCAGCCGAATAGTGGCTCCTTTCCGGCCATTACAACAACGCATTGTTACACAGCCCGAACCCGTATATGGTACACACACCTATATCGACCCGGATTATCATTTTACCCTCCAATTCCATGACGGAATGGATTTCTCAGAGTGGATTACTTGGTTCACTCCAAAAATTAAAGTAGGAATAGATACAAACGAATTTAAAAAAGATGCCGCCGGTAGATCCATTAAGGGAACAGGGGTTTATGTGATCTTAATTTATCAGACTGAAAATATAAATTCTCAACAACCCTTTCAACAATTAGAAGAATTTCTTGAAGAAAATGCTCGTATCTCCGTTTCCCAACACACACCTTTGGTGATAGATGGACAACCAGCCTATTATGTTACCGGTACAGCTTACACCAACCGGGGACCATTGCCTTTTTGGGGACAAGCCCTGTACCAAAATAACGCCATTATCTATACTTTGGCTATAGAAGACTCCCGCTTGCAAAGGACCAGCCATCCGGCCCAGGCTATTGTCCAAAGCTTGCGTCCGTACCCGACCACCGCAGACACTCAACTTCAAACAGAGCAAAAATCCGAAACTGCTGACTAAATTCTATAGAAGTATTTTCATGGGCTTGCGTGTTAAACTGCAAGCCCATTTTGTTAAGCTACGCGATAAGACACTGCAAGCAACGTGACCGGCAGTGGGTCCGTTTGAGAAAAAATCAGTGACGGTACTAATGTATGCGATCCTGACAAAGGGAACATATAATTCTCAGTTTTAAGAGTAAGCGGAATATTATAGGATTCTCCCATGCGCTGAATAATTTCTTCCGCATTTTCACCTTCTAAATAAACTCTTCCGCCACGGCTATCCGCCATCTGCAAAGTAACGGAAACAATCCGTTTTTTTTGATCGGTAGATAAACCGTTGCTCAATTGAAAAACGGCGGGCAATGTTTGTAGTTGAGCTTGATAAGCCAAACCAACATGTACACAATTTACAGCATGCGGCAAGATGATTTTGCTTTCAATAACCGTCAATGGTCCTAACGGATTTCCATCAGCAAGCACCTCCACTTGCTTCCCTTCCAAATATTCCAACCCGTCCACTTGCGTAAAAGCCACGTCGGATTTCTTGGTTATACTCGCATCCAAAAATACTTGATCCTGCGGAGCCTTACTGGCCAAACGTTGTAATAATTTCTCAATAAAGAACTTTCCATCACGCTCCACTACAAACCAAACTTCATCATACCCACGATTAGGAATTGTGCATACACTACAAAAAGCTCCTTGTGTCGTGTGATGGGTCCACGCACAAACGTTTTGTTCAGCTACATACGTTAGAGTGGCTAGAGTACCGTTAGAAAGCACACACCATACCAGATTATCCGGCTCCTGTTGATGACAGATTTCTTTGATTTCCTGATTATGGAACAAATGTTTGGCGTACAATGTTAAGTCTTCTCCAATGTAAGCGGCGGATGCATAATCGTAATAAAAATCTCGCAAAGCACCGCCACGCGCCTGAACATATAAAGCACGATTCCCGACCATCACCACGGGGGTAGAACTGGAACCACGTTCGCTTTGCTGTTCAATCCTTATATTATATGGAGTTACTGCTCCGGAAACAGACAAACTCCACTCGCTTCCAGCGGTAAAAATTAACAATTTCCCAGCGGCACAGACAGCATGTATTGCATTTAATTTCTTACCGGACAAATTCACGCTAATGGCATCCGTATCTAGTAAAGTTCCTCTAGCATGTCCGAAATTTTCATATTCTCCCGTTTTGGAAAACCATAATGTTTGCGGCTCTGCATATGTACCAGCTAATCCTAACCGATCTTGGTAAACAAATACACACGCCGGGTAACCGTTTTGTGCGTTAAAAGAGCCTTGTGCCCAATCGCTCGTCCAATCCGTTGAACCGTACGCTCGTTCCAACGTTACCACCACCTGACGCGCATTGACAAATGCCGTTACCACAGCAATTCCTTGTTGGATAAAAGCCGCACTTGATAGTTCATATCCAGCTTGTCCCGTAATACCACAAGCCCGCAGACGTAATTCATAAATTTTGCCGTTATCTTCCAACGTACCCAGTTCCACTAAGTTATCCGTTCCCTCTTCACGGATCAAATGCTTGACGGCTTGCCAGGTAACTCCTAAATCTTCAGATTTTTCTAAAACTAGCGTACCGTACCAAGTGCCAGATGTGCGTACCCGCCAATCAGAACTTGACTTAATCACCGAAGACGCCGTGTCGTATCCCAACGTTCCGTTTTGGTACTGACTTTCTAATAAATGAGTCAAACTGAAACGCCCACCCACGTGCAACGGAGAGAAAAAATCAAAATTACTCTCTAATATGTAAGAAATTTCTCCACTTGGGCTGTCCTCGCCCGGATTGATCCCTCCCGTTAATGCTTGTTCAATAATAAAACTAGGCTCGTGTACAAAACTATCCTGATATGTAAGTTTAAGTATTTTACCGTTCCAATCCCCTCCGTTAGTTGCTTCCGATGTAATGCGGATGACACCCCCCAGATTAACAGCTGTAACTCCACGGGACGCAAATTGTCGGTTAAATGCAGTGACTAGAGAAGATATATTCAACCCATAACTTTGCGGAACAAAAAACAATTCTTCATTGAAATATCCGTGTACAAAATAACGATTATCTACCACAGGAGAAAACGATAAAGTAGCCGCTACACCGGCAGTTTGGCTCGTTTGCTGAGTAGAATAAATACGCATTTGATGCGTTGTACAATCATTGTCTACCTGAAAAGGCCCGAAACGAACCGGATGTGTCTCTATAATAAAACGACCATATGAAGTCCTTTTTAACCGTTGAGGCGGATAATTAGGATGGGCTAAAAACAGTGTTTGATCGTATTGGGTATATGAAATTTTAGCCAACGCCGATGCCGGATAGATGGAGGATATTTCGTAAGGATCACTCCCATTATCTGCCAAGATTTGTCCTGCCGAGGTATACACGCGAATATAGTGATCTCCAAATTCCAATATATAAGACTCATCTTCCCCTACTACGAAAGGGATAATCCGGCAAGGTTTTTCGTTATACTTGGCCGTTCCCATATAGGCTGTTCCGGGCCTATTAGAGGCACCTCCTTGTGGGTGAATAAAGAAATTACAGGCATTCTTAAGCCAAGTTTGATAGGATGTGCTATCTACACGGGCTTGCAGGGAAGGACTAACCTCACCTCCCGCAAAAGAAGGCTGAATATGACGCACAAACATATTAACGCACCTCCGTAAAAGCATCCTGTTGAGGCATTTTGATGAAGGTTTCCGCACTATTGCTCCGACGAGCCTCTTCCAAGCTAATCGTATATTTTTGCAAAAGTTGGGCAGCTAATTGGCTATCTGCCGTTAGTGCTACAGCCAAATCACATGCTAAAGCCAACGAGAAACTTTTTATAAAAGCTGCATCAAATAAGTTTTCATCGATGATCCGGCGCGTATATTCAGCGTAGGCCTGTTTAGCCGGTATCACAAGCACCCGGCAAGATAGATCCCTGCGAAAAAACTCTTGAAAAACCATACGTGGGCAACCAGCCGTAAAAACCCGGCGAATAAACAAGCTATCTGATGGATATTTATAAACAAAACGGCCCTGGCTATCTGCTTGTTCTTCTATTAAAGACAGCGGTTCACAAACCCCGGCAAATGCCCAGTTATGTGTACGGAGCACTTCATCACGTACCGGTTCATAAAATAATTTTAAGCGGCGTGCTTTTTCATTTTCTTGTTCCAAAGACAAAATAGGCGATTGTCCTAATTGTGCTAACGCTAAATTGCAAATGCTTATTTTTGATATCATTTTAATGCTCCATTTTTATTTTACTTATTATTTAATATGTTTTTAATTTACATTATAAACATATTTTTTATATTAAATTTATTTTTACTTATATTTTAAGTATTTATTTTTATATAAAATTTATATTTAAATATAATATTTTTTGTATTAAAATTAAATATTGTTTTAATAATACTTATATTTTAAGTATTTTTATTTTTAATGTTATTTTTATAAATAATTAAAAATTTTCAAAATGTTTATCAATAACCAGCTATAAATATAACTATTTTATATTATTTTTAAAAAAATACCTCTAAAAAATATTTTAGACTCTAAAATAGGGAATCTTTTACATTTTGTAGGTGATTTTTTAATAAATATTGTTGTTTTGTAGCTTGTTTTTGCCAAAAAGGCCCCTTTGCTGCGTTTTTGAGCCACTCCTATAGGGGAAGATCGGAAAAAATTGAATTAAAGCATGTACTGATGCTTTTATTCGTTTATTTTAGGAAGAATTTTAAGAACCGGGCAGATTTTACACTGCCCGGATTCCCATTTCCAGGCTGGGTAACAGCTTACAGTTACATTTAGTGCATATCTACCGTATCGGTCAAGAAGCAAGAGACCTTTCCGGCGGTAGCGGTGCCTGTCACCGTATATTTAGCGCGTAAGTAGCGCTTGACTCCTACGGGAATTGCCACTGCCAATAAAGACTTATCTGTGGTTAAAGCGGCGGTCAAGAAGTCAGCTGAAGCCAATTCCACTGCATCTGAAAAGTTGGAATTAGCGGCTGTTTCCAGTGCCACTTTCATACCGGTAAGACCCGCAAAATTCTCATCTACGCGGCATACTGCAAACATAGCCCCCGGGGCAAAATTACCTGCTGCTGTTAGGTCTATAACGTTCGTAGAAGCCGCAGTAGTGGTAATGGCTTGCTTTTCAGATAATATTCCGTTTTGATCTAATAACATACTTCCCTCCTAAGCAACAATGGCTTCCGTATCGGTAATAGCATCACAAATATGTACCGGAATTTCGTTAAATGTCATCAGCGGACGGGCCGTCAACTGATCCGGCGTATATTGGACATTGGTACGGCTACTGGCGAGTTTACGCAAAGCCGCCTTAACAGTACGATTCATATACCAAACAGGTTTACCCATAGACAAGCTTTGAATACGTTCTTCCAAGTCACACATTTTATCAATGAGGTCCGTAGGAACACTCGTCGTATCAATGTTGCAAATACGCCCGGCAAAACGCCAATCTTGTACGGCAAGTCCCAGTTTCCACTCAAAATATTCTTTATAAGCGGGGTATTCATTTCCGCTAGAATCTACGTGGTTGACTAGACCATGGTCCACACGCTGGATACCTGCTTTAGATCCTTTGGGAAAGAAAGTAAATACTTTATCCGTATCCCAAACGACCAAATAGATAGACGAATTTTTGTTGGCAGTAGTGCTACCGGCATTAATCACGTTGCGGGAGCTCTCTGCACCGGACAGTTCGCAATAACGAGCGGCCAAACCGGTAAACCGTTCAGGGTTGGTGCCCACATTACCGTAAATGAGGTTAGAAGCCATCGTGTTGGACATACCAGCGATAATCGCGCGGGATTGCCCGGTGCGGACCGCCTCCACATGACCGCCTTTTTCGGCAACGAGTTTGTCTACCACGGAATAGGCAGATAAGGTACCGTAAGATTCTACCACAACTTTGGTGGTAGCTTTGGCTGGTTCAATGCCTTGGTAGGCACGGCGCCATGTGCCCTCAGGAATACCGGTGCGCACAGCATATTCGTGTCCGCTATCAAGCGAACTTTCACAGACGAGTGCGTCTCCGATAATATCGTTAGATTGGCTAAGTACTTCTGCAATAGCAAGTTCTTGGCCCGAAGGGTCAAATTGTTTTGCATAATCTACTAAACTGTATTGTTTATCAGCAATAATTGCCATATTTTTCTCCTTTAATTTCTTTTTCCGTACAATGCTTCGGCGAAGGTTTTATCCTGCGGAGCAGAAGATAGCCCTCCCGGGCAAACATCTTCGCTAATAGTACGACCAATCCCGCTGAGTGTACGGATAACAACAGGATGATTACCAAGCCCCGTTTCTTCTAACAAAGCACGTAACTCGGGGCCGCCAAATGTATTGGCGGCACGCAGAGCAAACGCAATTTCTTGTTCCAATCCGGCTCCGTATTGGGCACGCGTTTGTGTGGCCCAAGAGGCTATTTGTTGGCGCTTTGCTTCAGCTGTTTTTTGTGCACGAGAAGTTTCAAAAGCAAGCCATTTTTTCTCTTGTTCCGCAGACAATTGGAACTCGGTTACCAACTGTTTGAATTCCCTCCATTGAGGTTTGTCAAACGGTTCTTTTTCAGCGACGGAAACATCCAGTGAAGAGGACGAGTCTTGTTGCATGTTCGTCCGATCAATAGTCCGGTCCTTGGGACAGTCCATATCCCCCTGGCCCGGCGTTTCGGATGACAATTCCTCGCCGGACGAAACAGTTAAATCGGTTTGTACATCAGTATGTTTTAATTCAGATACAGCAAGCTGTTCAGACATGTGTTAATTCCTCCGTTAAACGGTT
>CACYBL010000077.1 GCA_902772695.1 uncultured Elusimicrobium sp. | reverse complement strand
GTATTAGCACTCAATAAATGTTCGGGTTATTTATCTTCCGTACGGAAGTTGACCCGTAAAGCTCAAGATTGGGAAGTGGGCGGTGTACCGCTTACGATGATGATGAACATTGAACGCCGTAAAGGAAAAGAAAAACCGGTTATCAAAAAAGCGTTGGTAGAATTGAAGGGAGAACCTTTCAAGTACCTCGCCAAGAACCGCACCGTATGGGCAGAAGCGGATTTGTTTGTCTTCCCGGGGCCAATTCAATTCTTTGGTCCTGCCGAAGTAACAGACATTACCACCTACACGCTCATGTTGGAACAAGGTAAAAAATTAAAATAAATTACCATAAACACGTTTCCATAAGCCGCGCCACCTCTGGTGCGGCTTTCTTTGTGCCATATAGGACCAAAGGTTCCTTGGGATTTCCAGGCATATTGTACTACAATAAAAAAGTAAGGGCGTGAGACCCGGATTTAGCCCAATTGGCCGGATTTGATATCCAAATTAGGATTCCTATCAAGGAATAATCTTCCAATTTCCTAACCTAATATAAATTCTTGCACTCACATAGATTTTATTATATACTTTGGGAGTAGGATGATAGTGATTTAATATTTGGAGGAAGAAATGAAAACGTATTTTTTAGATGTTATTACGAAACATTATATTGATTTTTCCGGGAGAGCGACCCGCAAACAGTTTTGGCTGTTTGTACTGTTTGCGTTCATCGTCTCTCTTCTATTGGGTATTGTCTGCAGTTTCTTAGGCGACGCAGGGAAAATAATTCCAGAGATTTATTCTTTAGCCATGATCTTGCCCGGCTTAGGCATTCAAGCACGCCGCTTGCGTGACGGAGGTTTTACTCCGTGGTTATTACTTCTTAACCTCATCCCTGTCATTGGTTGGCTTATTTTGTTAATTTTGTATGTACTGCCATCTAAAAATTAAAATTCACTTTGCAAAATCCCGCTTTAAAGCGGGGTTTTGCAGAATTTATACCCGCGCGTTTACAAAGGCAAGGGATAGAATACCGTTTTCGTTGTGATATAGACTCATTACATGGAATACTCTTGCCGATTTCCACTTGAAAAATTTGAATTTTATATTATATTTATAGTATGAAGTATTTTTTCTTGCTGCTAACGCAGCAGAGAAAAATATTTCCTTTGTTGTTTGGGAGGAGCTATGACTAATTTGATTCGCTATGTGTTGTTGATGACGATTTCTTTCTCATTATTATTGTCAAATGGGAGAGTGCTTTGCGCTCAACAAGCGGCACAAAAAACATCCGAATTAACCGTATCTCAAACCCCGGTGCTGGAGGAATGGCAACAACAACAGTTGAATTCCATGTATCAGGAACTGGATGAAACGGTAACCCAAGCCATAAAGGAAGAAGTCGCTACGAAAGAGGTCATCACCAATTATTTGACCCGCATGAAAACTGCCCTGGCTAACAACAAGACTAATACTTATAAAACTCTTGTTGATGAATTAAACGGGCGGATTCTATCTGATTTAGAGAGAGAGTTTACCACTCTTGCTAAACTGATACAAGTGGAGAACAATGTCTATAAAATCATGGTCTTGCAAGATCATATCGCCCAACAGACTATTTCCAAAGCTCATTATGACAGAGCCGTTAATGTCATGACTAAAAATTTATATCAGCCGTGTAAAGGTAAAGAGTGTGAAGTGCGCGGTGCTACCATGTTGGCATTGGCTACAGCCGGCAAAGTGGCCAAATCATACGGTAAAGACAATAACTACATCAATAAAATCATAAAGCGTATCTCCGGAGCGGCTAAGCAAAATTACGGTGGCTTGGAGTCGGACAAAGTAATCGGAGAACATGTCATTCTGGCTTTATCTGTGCTTCGTAGCCCAACGGGCATGCGCACAGCAGTAAAAGGATATGTTGACAGGTATGGTAAACCCAACCGCTATAAACCTACCGACGCTAATGATGCCTTTCTCATTCACTTAACGGAGCTCGTGGCTCAGTATCCGGTAATTGTCAAAACGAAAAATCCGGATGCTTATCTGACACCCCACTTGTTCAAAGAATGGGCACAGAGTGATAATCTCCTATTAAGATTACGCGGAAACATTGAAATGAACCGCTTGGCTCAGCGGGCCGAGTATTTCAGTGCTGCCAATTTGAAACAAAGCAAAGCATACCTGAAAAAAATGTATTGTAATGTGGGCAACGCTTTTGGTACTAATATCACCGGCAGCGCGCAAGATAAGCTCTTGGCCAGACGCGATATTTCACTGGGGTATTGGGCTGGCCAAAAACGAACCGACTTTATACACAAAACCGGGGATAATGAATGTTTGGTCCAATACCCGGTAGAGGTTTCCCATCGGGAAGTTGTGGATGATTTATCCAAAAGAATGCTTACCGAAAGTCTTTTATTTGCCATTCCGCCCGGTTGTGTATTGATCGGTACAGCTAATATAGTCAAGGGTGCCATTAAAACTGTCAAGGTGGCCAATAAGACGAAACAACCGCTTGGGCGAATCTACGGGATAAAAAAAAAAGTACAGAGCGGGGGGGCAACCTCTGTTACAAGGACCGCAAAAACAACTCCTTCCAAGCCAATAGCTACGGAAACTATTCCGCAGGGAACTATTCCGCGGGAAACTATTCCGCAGGGGACTATTCCGCAGGCGACTATTCCACAGGGGACTATTCCGCAAGCAACTATTCCGCAAACTGTTACAACCCGACGTATCGGTTTCAAAGTGCCGGGAACGGATCCAACTATTTCGCATGCCGTAGGAACGCCGACGGGTGCATCTCCATTACCTGTGGCCGGTTCTACGCAGCAACCTGCACGCGTAGCGGCTTCAACTGGACCAACGATACCTTCCGGGGTCTCCCGCGAAACCATCCCGCAAAATATGGCCTCTGCAGGGGGGGATACTCATCCCATAAGCACTGTACCCGGTCCCACACAGCAAGTAGGAGCCGGAGTCGCCCCCACAGCGGCAGAAAATACTGCCTATCGAGGTACCTCTATGGGATTCACTCCCACACAAAAGGCCGGGGGGAATGCTATCCCAACCATACCGCGGGAGGAAGCTGAACGACGCGTAGTTGACGCACAAAAACGGGTACGACAGATTGAGGAACAAATCAGAGATTTAGAAAATCCTCTTTTCCCGTTTTTTGGTAAAAACAAGCGGGCCGCACAAAGAGAGGTTTTAGAACAACAATTGAAAGCGGCACAGGCTAGACTGCGGGAGGCGCAACACACCTATAATGAGTACTTCTTCCCCAGGTCGCCAAGTAACACTGCTCAAGCGGCGGCGAAGAAAGCGGCCGAAGAAGCAGCTGCCAAACGGGCTGCCGAAGAAGCAGCGGCCAAACGGGCTGCCGAAAAAAAACGGTTAGCCGAAGAAGCGGCTGCGAAGAAAGTTGCCGAAGAAAAACGGCTGGCTGAAAAAGCGGCCGAAGAACAACGGTTAGCCGAAGAAGCGGCTGCGAAGAAAGTTGCCGAAGAAAAACGGTTAGCCGAAGAAGCGGCGGCGAAGAAAGCGGCCGAAGAAGCGGCGGCGCAATTAGCTCGTCAAGAACAATCTGTTCGCCGATGGCAAACCGAAGTCAACAACTTAACGAAACAAGTTAACGAGGCGCAAGAGATGGTAAATACATTGCCTCAGGCTCAGAATGAATTGAAAATTGCAAGTTCCAAATTAGCCAGTGCTACCCACAGACGTAAAAATATGGCTAAAGAATTTGCTGATCAATATCGAGCAAGTGTTGACAACCTTTATAAACAAAAAAGAGCAGCCTACTATCAGGCAAATTCCGAGTACGCTCAACTAACAAACGAACTTGACCGAGCACTGAAAGAGCCTGATGTTATACGTATAGAAACAAGCATGAAAAATACAACTACCACGTATCCACAAGAGGATCGGATTCGTACGTTGACACAACAGGTGCAGGAAGCCGAAGCGAAGTTTAAGCAAGCGGAAGCTGATTTTGATGAGTTCACACGAACGGGAAGAAACATCAGCAATTCCGATTCCCCCTGGTGGACAACCAAACAAAAGAAAGCGTATGACGATGCCCACGCGGCTGAAGAAACTGCTAAACAAGCTCAAAAGACCGCAGAGCGCAATGTCCGTGCAATTCAGGCCAAGCAGGCATATTTGCCGGAATTAAAAACACAATTGCAAAACGCAACAACACGACTTGCACAAGAAGAAAAGAAGTTGAATCAATTGCGTGCCGCGGGCCAATAATTCGTAACCCAAAGTTTGCACGTAAAAAGCCCCGCTACGAAGCGGGGTTTTTTACGTTTCTGTAACCGAAACTACAGTTCTCTCTCCAAGTCGGCAAAAAATTCGGTAGCTCTTTGTGGAAAATAATAATCCGTAATCCGGTCTGTAAATGCGGATGGTTGAGGATTAACTTCAATAATTTTTGCCCCAAATTCTTTGGCTACCATTGGCATACTGCACGCGGGCATTACTTGTCCGGCCGTTCCCACAATAATCATAACATCACAATTTTGCGCCAGCTCCAACGAATTTTGATACGCAAGGGGAGGGATGCCTTCTCCATAAAAAACGAAATTCGGCTTAAGCACGCCCCCGCAGGTACAACACGGAGGGTCCGCCGACAAATTAACATTAGACAATTTATACTGTTTACCGCACTTCAAACAAGAAAGGGTATAAATCGTACCGTGAAATTCCTGTACGTTTTTACTGCCTGCTTTTTGATGTAGCCCATCAATATTTTGCGTGATAACGCCCTTAAAATTGCCTTGTTTTTCCAAAGCGGCTATTACTTGGTGTGCTTTGTTGGGAACGGCATCGTGCATATCATTGAAAAAAATTTTCTTCATCTCACACCAGCTTTTCTGTGGGTTGGCCATAAAAAAATTTATTTCAATATATTTCGGATCATACTGGTTCCACAACCCACCTGCTCCCGTAAACGGCGCAATGCCGCTTTCCACACTGATACCCGCCCCTGTAAAACTAACGCCGTATGATGCGTTTTTGATAAGTTTAACTGCCTCTTGAAAATCGTTCATAACGTTCTCCTTTCTTGCATAGTAACATTTTGACACCTCATAAAACAAGCAGTATATGAAAAAATATCGTCGGGAAACAAAAGCCCACTTGACATATCAAAAAAAAAATAAAAATATCTATAGCAGAAAAAATCAAATAGGAAGGTTTTCTATGAAAAATATCAAAGCATTCACATTGATTGAACTATTGGTAGTTGTCCTTATTATTGGCATATTGGCTTCCGTGGCTTTGCCACAATATAAAATGGCTGTATATAAAAGCCGATTTGCTACCTTAAAAAATATAACACGTAGTATCGCCAATGCGGAAGAAGTATATTATTTGGCCAACGGAACATATACCACCAATTTTGATGAACTTGACATAGATTTACCCAGTAGCAATCTTTCTAATCCCAACGTGAGATATCCTCTACCATCTGTAGGTTGCGTTACTACAGGAGAAATCGTGTATTGTACACATAACCAAATTAAATTGCGCTTTCAAATAGGGCTTACCCACCGTAGAGAAGGCCCCACAACGGGCTGTGTTACCATCGGAGATGAAGACAATACGCTCCAAGCCCAAATTTGTAAAGCAGAAACCGGGGATACCGCTCCTTATGTCACCCCTGGGAGTTACCGCCATTATAAATATTGAAAACGCAGGCCCGAAGAAAAATCTTCGGGCCTACGTTTTTATTGTACGTCAATAACTACAAGTGTACGTGCCCGTGGCAGAACATACATAACGCCCCGATAGCCAGTAATACTAACAGCATTACCACAATTTTTTCACCACCGGTAAATATCGCTTTGCCCGGGGATTGTTCACGCCGTGCTGACATATACACCGGGATACCAGCGGCTAAAAAGATAATTGCCATAAACAGGTATTTTATGCCTGCCGCATATACAAGCCACAACGCATATGCTGTTCCACATATAGAAGTAAATAAGGCAGCCGCCCGGCCTGTAGAGGCAATTTTGGCGTATTCTCCGTCTTCAGTTAATTTCCATAAATATGCTGTACTTGCTAAATAGGCCGGGAGTACCATAACACCGGTAATAGATAGCATTGTGTTCCACGCGTTGTTGGAAAAATAGACCAACAAAATGGCTAATTGCATCAGAGCACTTGTTATCCATAGAGATACGCAAGGAGCCCCGGCTTTATTCTGTTTGGCAAATACTTTTGGGAAAGTACCGTTTTCCGCTGCCGCAGCCGGAACTTCGGCGGCAATCATCGTCCAAGCCAGCCACGACGAAAGCACCGCAATAAGTAACCCACAATTCATAAACACCGCGCCCCACGGTCCGACGACTTTTGCCAAAACCCCCGCCGTAGACGGGTTGGCCACGTTAGCAATTTCTGCTTGCGACAAAAACCCAAACGGCAGTACGGAAAGCCCGATATAAATAACTAGACACCCCACAAAGCCCAGGAACGTTGCTTTACTGACGGCGGCTTGGCTTTTGGCACGGTTAGACAATACCACCGCGCCCTCTATGCCGATAAACGCCCACAAAGTTACCAGCATCGTACTTTTGAGTTGAGCGGGCAAACTGCCAAGCGATTTGCCGTTTTCCATCAGGTGCCCCCAAAAGTTGGTGTCAAACTTATCCCAATGGAATGCGAGTAGCATAATCAAGCAGAATAATAAAAGTGGCACCAGTTTACCAATGGTACCAATAACATTTAACACTGCTGCTTGCTTGACACCGCGCAGGACCACCCAGTTAAAGCCCCAGATAAGCACCGAGCCGCACACGATAGACAGCAAATTATTTCCGCCCGCAAAATGAGGGGGGAAAAAGTAGTTGAGGGCATCCATCGTAATAACAGCATACCCAACATTTCCGAAAATTTGACATAACCAATATCCCCAACCAATTGTAAACCCGACGTATGGCCCAAATCCCTCGCGCGCATACATGTAAATACCGGAAGTGAGATTCGGCTTGATACGTGAAAGAACACTAAACGTATTGGCAATGAAATACATACCTATGCCCGTGATAACCCACGCCAACAGAACAGCCCCGGCGCTAGCCCCGGCTGCCATGTTTTGGGGGAGGGAGAAAACTCCGCCCCCAACCATGGAACTAATTACGATACACGCTAATCCAATTACTCCCAGTTTAGCGGCAGATTGATTTTTTTCTCCCATAATTATCCCCCAAAGTTTTTTATTTCAAATTCACAGGTTCGGCGAATTTGAAATTCAAGAAACCCATACACGTTAAGCAATACGCAAACGGCTGGGTAATGTTGATATAGTTATGCCAAATTTGAAAATCGCTATGTTTGCCTACCCCGCGAATTTCCAACTCGTGATTTAAGGACTTATTAAGCCACATTCGGGCATGTCCTTCGGCAATTTCGTCATTAATCGGCGTATCAAAATATTCCACGTATTCAGCCGCCCAACCGCCAACGAGCTTACCCTGTGCATCTTTACCCCAGCATACACCTACGCCTGTAGCAATGGCCTTGTACTCTTCAATACGGGCCCCGTTTCCGGCAATGATTGTTTCCAATACCGCCCCATGTTTGAAATAGGGTGTTACACGGTCCACCGGTACAATATTACCATGTAATTCCTTGGGCAATACGGAAGTGTAAGGCACAATATTGAAGTTTTCAATTTTAGCCTGTAGTAATGCCGAATCGTAACAAAAAGTTTCAAACGGCTGAGGCGGAATCCCATCCGCGGCTTGGCCCGCTCCGCCGGTGATAAAAGCCAACGTCGGGTAGCGTGTTCCTAATAACAAGTCGTTTTTTTCCATAATCATTTCTCCTTAACTAATTACAACATGATCGTCGTACGAATACCGACGACGGTAGCCGAATCATGTGAACGATCCAATCCCACATTGGGATAGAATTGTAAATCCGGCGTCAGAGTAATCCAATTTCCGATACCCCAAATCCACTGAAGTTCTAATGCCATTTCGTTATCGCGCATGTTAGCCAAATTACCATAAGCACGATGGCTTAAATTGTTATAAGTTACACCCGCAATGATCGCATCTGCCGCATTACGGTGAAACGGATTTAAGTAGGCCATACCCAACGCATACGAATTCTTTACGCCCGTCGCTGTTTTGCTAGAACCGTTGGCACGACCAAATAGTGCCCATTTATTTCCTATGTTTTGTTGCATATTAAATGACCAACCGTTTACATTTTCCGGCTGGGCAGACACTGACGGCTGATAATAATACAACACACTATATTGACCGGCCCCCATTTCAAATGACGGATTCCAAGTTAATGAACCGAAGAGTGTATACTTTCCATCAAACGCATCTTTTAGACGGATTTGCGAACCGGAAACATTTGTAGCATCCTGATATCCGGCGGAAAAAGTCCAACTCTTATTTTGCGCTTGCACATATGCTCCCAAAGAAGCCGATGGATACGCACTCGTTGCATTTTGAGATAAGGCATAATTCATAAGCGCAGTTTGCTGATTGGCAATATATTGGGTACCATCAAAGTTATACAATGGAAATTGTCCCACCGTAATGGATAACCAATTCCAATCTCCGGGCAATGTATGGGTATAGGAAAATTGAGAAAAAATTTCCTGGTCGGCCGCATAATCGTTAAATGCTACGGCTGTGTCTACCCGATTTTGTAATGTGGCGGCCTGGGCTCCCCAATATCGCACTAATGTGTAGTTAACATTTAATTGGCCCGATCCGAAATTGGTGTCTTTAAACAAATTCCACGTCAAATATGGATAATAAACACCTTGGATAGCAGTTTGTTTACCGTTAGGAGCGGCACGTTGAGCCAAGTATGAAACATCGGCCCCTATTTCAAGCCCAATTTTTTTAAGCTCTTTTTTGCCGGTCCGCAACCATTCTTCCAACGAGTCCGATGCTCTTCTGTTGGCGGTTACTCGGCGTTCCGCCAAGCGTTGTTCATGCTTGACCGGTGTGAGCATAAGCACTTCGCTTGTGCTTTCTTCATAATACGTTTGTGCGTGCAACACTGCCGGTAAAAATCCCAGCATGAGTACTGCCGCGATTTTAATTTTTTTATCCATTTTTCCCTCCCAGTACTACATAAGTTGATACATCTTATTTAAAGTATCAATCCGCTCAATCACCAGCAACGCAAAAAATAGATTAGAAAACCCTCTTTCAGACGAAAGAGGAAACAAACTAATCCTTTTTTATTTCTGTAAAATTGCTAAAATACTTCTGATATGAGAAAACTTTGGAACAATATGTGGGATTTTTTAGATCCTTCCCGTCAAGGTCCTTTTTTTTGGAAATACGGCTGGAAAGGAATTGTATTTATCGTGCTGGTTACATGGGGGATGCACCACTTAATCGTATCACCTGTCAACCATGGCATTGCCGGCTTGTTACAGTTTTTCACTATCGGTGTGCATGAAGCCGGACATCCGCTTTTTCGATATTTGTTTTTGGGTAATTTTAAGATGACCATTTGGGGTGGTACTTTGATGGAAATCGGAGTACCTGTATTAGCTTATTTGTGGTGTTTACACCGAAGGTGGATGGTTCAATCAGATATTTGTTTACTATGGATTGCGATTGCTTGTCATAGTATCGGACATTATGCCGGATGCAGTTTAGACCCAACCATTACACTCCTAAATGCAGGCCCCGAATCTGTACCGGATTGGGATTATATGCATCAATGGTTGGGAACCGAAGGGTATGAGTGGCATATCCGTCATACATTCTATTGGTTTAGTGCCCTTTTTACGGGGTTGGGTATCTATCTGGCAGCGGTTCATTTTTGGAAATGGAACGATCCGGACAACCGCAATTATAATGAAGACGACGGATACGATTTTTTCAATGGAATACATTAAAAACCCCCGAGATAATCGGGGGGAAATTTAATTGGACTCGTTTGTATCTGCCGGAAAGGGCAATTCGTTTTCCGTCGGAGTCCTTCTCTGTTTTCCACCGGAATAATCATAATTGGTCCGTTTTAACAAGCGGGTATTATCCTTAGTCAGCGGTACTTCGTAGATGTTTACAATGCGCTGGGCAACCGGCAAGATAGCCCCTTTATTTCCATCAATATGCCCACGAGCCACCTTGGTGGCCTCTACCGCATTAGAAATGGCCTGTTCGGCTTTTGCAAAATTGACGAGAAAATCATTAAATTTCTCCATGAGTTTAGTGACATCCTCTTTCAGATCTTCCATATACTCATGTTGTTTATCAATGTCCCACAATTTAGCCACCATTTTAAGCGTACTCATCAGCGAAGTAGCCGACACCAAGGCAATATTGTTTTTCCACGCCTCGCTTAAAATGTCCGGGTCTCCTTCCACTGCAGCGAGTAAAGCACTTTCGGGATATACAAACATCAGCGTATAATCCGGTTGTATTTTATCGCTTTGCATTTGGAATTTTTTATAGTACTTTTTAGCACTTAACTCTTTGATGGTCCTTTTTACTTCTTTGATATGTTCATCCAAGGCATTCTGCTTATCTTTGGGATC
>CACYBL010000076.1 GCA_902772695.1 uncultured Elusimicrobium sp. | reverse complement strand
CTAACCTGATATCTAACCTGATATAGGAGTACGTATGCAAAAAGAAAAGAGCCGTATAAAAGGATTTACGCTTATAGAGTTGTTAGTAGTGGTGTTAATTATCGGGATATTGGCTTCCGTAGCTTTGCCACAATATCAAATGGCGGTTAAGCGTAGCAGATACCGGCAGGCTTTACTTTTGGTGGATGCGGTTAAAAAAGCTCAAACAATTTATTTTTTAGCCAACGGTTCTTATACCACGGATTATGAGGCATTGGACATAGACTTTCCGCCTCCGGATCGTGTAAACATCACCAGTGGGGGAACTACCTTGCGTTTTTCGTGGGGATATTGCAGTTTAACTGCTAATTACATGATATGCCTTGGCGACTGGCCGACGTTATCCATGTGGTATGCTACCGGGGAAAGGCGTTGTATAGCAGGGTCTGCCAAAGACGATAAATTCTGCCAAATAGAAACAGGTAAATCGACCCCAGATGTGGTCGCATCCGATGGCAGACGCTATATTTATCCATAAATTTTTAAAGATTTGATCTTACCAAACAGAAAAAATAAATATCCCTGGTTGGGGGGATATTTATATTGGCTAAAATTCAACAAAACTTGACGAAATTCTTTTCTTTATTATATTATTTCAGTAAAGAAAATCCGAGGGAAATTTAAATATGAAAAAAGAGAATACGCTTCGGGCCGGTTTTACACTTATAGAGATGTTAGTGGTAGTATTAATTATTGGTATATTAGCGTCTATTGCTGTGCCGTGGTATCAGAAAGCGATGGAGCGGTCTCGCGCTTCAGAAGGGATTATGGTTTTGAAATCGGTAGCGGCTGCTATTTCTTCTTACCAGTTGAGCACAGGTTCTTTCCCTCAAACTTTTGACGAATTAAGTGTGGATGTGTCCTGGACGGGCAATGAAAAATGGTCAACTATTGCTGGTGTTAAGGACACGCGTTCCAACGGAGATTGGTCCATACAATTGTATGAATTTCGTGATCAAAAATCTCTTTATTTGGGAAAATTGAAAGGTAAATACCGAGGGGCCGGGTTTGTGATGCTCGGTTTCGGAAGTGAATCTGCGTATAAGGGAGTTATTTTCTGTGCTGAAAGAACTTCATCCGGAATTACGTTTGCCGGACAAGATGGGGAGTATTGTGCTGACATCATGGACGGTACGATACGCGAAGATACTACGGCTACTTCTTTCCGTGTATATGATATGCCCTAGACATGTATTTTTATGAAAAAGCCCCCGGCTAAACTGCCGGGGGCTTTTTTACCAATGATTATTTAGAACAACAATACTTTTATTTCGTAGGCGATAGCTGATATCAACGCCGCGGCGGGAATGGTAATGAACCATGCCCATACGATGCGTTTAGCTACGCCCCAATGTACGCCTGATAAGCGCCGCAGGGCTCCGATCCCTACGATAGAACCCGTAATAGTATGCGTCGTGCTTACAGGAATTCCTAAAAATGAGGCAAAGAAAATAGAAGACCCCGCCGCGGCCTCTGCGCAAAATCCGTCTATAGGGCGAAGGCGTGTAATTTTTTGTCCCATGGTTTTTACGATACGCCAACCACCGGAAAGAGTGCCGATTGCAATGGCTGCTTGACAAATAATCACTACCGAAAATGGCACGATAAATGCTCCATTGTGCACGGCAGCTAATTCTTGGTGTGAGTAGAAAAATTCCTGCAAAGGGGCAATGTCCGTGCTGGCCATGCCGCCAATCAGTAACATGCTGATGATACCCATTGTTTTTTGGGCGTCATTCCCACCATAACCTAATGAGTAAGCCGCCGCAGAAAATAACTCAGCCCGGCGGAAAAATCCGTCTACTTTAGAAGGTTTAAAATGATTGGCAATATTAAATACAATGATGCCGGTAATTGTACTTAAAATAAAACCCAGTAAAGGGGAAACGAAGATGAACAGTACTGTTTTAAAAATTCCGCTGGCAACCAATGCTTCCGTGCCGCCCTTTAACAAACCTGCGCCGATCAGGCCGCCAATAAGCGCGTGAGAAGAACTGGACGGTAATCCAAACCACCAAGTGATTAGGTTCCACCCGCATGCCCCAACCAGTGCGCCAAAGACCAAATTGGCATCTATAAATTGAGTGTGAACAATGCCAGCTCCTACCGTTTTGGCCACAGCTGTTCCAAAAATCAAAAACGCAACAAAGTTAAAAAATGCAGCCCACCATACTGCCAAACGTGGCGAGAGCACGCGCGTGGAAATAACAGTGGAAACCGCATTTGCTGCGTCGTGAAATCCATTTAGATAATCAAAAAACAATGCCAGGATGATCAGAAAAATAATCCATGTCATACGCGATTGCCTTAGTTATTCTTAACCAAAATAGATTCCACCATGTTGGCTACATGTTCACAGTAGTCGGTTGTGCTTTCCGCAATTTCGTAGAGCTCTTTTTGTTTGATTACCATGATAGGATCTTTTTCATGTTCAAACAAATAAGAAATAGCTTCGTCATGTAAGACGTCACTTTCATTTTCTAAACGATTAATTTCTACACATTGGCGTAACGTTTCAGTCATGCTTTTTTTATGGCGTAAAGTGGCTAGCGCTTTTTGCAGAGCCTTGGTCGTTTGTTCCAAGGTGGCCGCTAATTTTTTGCTGTATTCGGTAGCTTTGGTAATCTTATAGAGGTTAAAGTGATTAACGAGCAAATATATGTTGTCCATAATATCATCCAACCGATTAGCCAAAGCTAAAATATCTTCCCGGTCAAAGGGGGTGATAAAAGTTTCATTTAACGTGTTGATAGTAGTATGTGTTAGCTCATCACCATAGTGCTCAAATTCGTGCATTTTGCGCACGTTTTCTGGGGTAAAAGCGCCTTCTTCGGCCAGCTTGCGGTAAAATTCCGCGGCGCGGACGATATTTTCTGCTTGTTTGTCAAATAAATCAAAGAACTTATCTTCTTTCGGTAAAAACATGGGGATCACTCCGTTTTGTTTATATTTTAAATAACAAAACGCCCGTTTGTTAGCTGCAAACGGGCGCGTCAATTAGGACTTTAATTCTTTCTTTAACTGTTCAGGCAAATTCACAGCTGCTTTCAACAATGAAGGATTCTTTTTTACATCCTCTATGAAAGCTGCATCGCGCAATTTGTTGCGGTAATTCTTCTCTTGGAAGATATACCGGAATTTTGTGTATACATCGTATTTGCCTTCCAAAATGGCTACGATATCTTGCACACCTACGATTTCTTCATCGGTAGGAATTAAGAAAATCTTTACTTTGGAATTAGGCGCAGAAAGCAAACATTCCGCTTTGTTGGTGTTGGCGGCTTCGTTGCGTTCTTTGTCTAAGATAATGCCAAAGTTTTCCAACCCTGCCAAGGAGCGCGCGCGTACGTCCGGGTCGCGCTCGCCGATACCGGCGGTAAAGACGATACAATCCAAACTGCCAAGTTCGGCCATGTAGGCACCGACGTATTTTTTAATGCGGTGTGCTTGTACTTGCGCGGCCATTTCGCACAGTTCGTCGCCCTCGTCAATGCCTTTGCGTACATCGCGTTGGTCGGAAAAACGGTCGCCGGTTAAGGCATACATGCCGCTTTTTTTATTTAAAATCGGATACATTTCTTCGGGCGACATGTTTAACTTTTTCATCATGTAAAAGCACGCGGACGGGTCAATATCCCCAGAACGTGAACCCATGACGAGACCTTCTAACGGCGTAAGGCCCATGCTCGTATCAATACAGCGGCCTTTTTGCACGGCGGTTAAACTGGCACCTGCCCCCAAGTGGCAGACAATCGTGTTGAGTTCTTCTACCGGGCGGTCCATCAGAACAGCCGCGCGGCGCGACGTATACAAAACGGAAGAACCGTGGAAGCCGTATTTGCGTACGGCGTAATCGGTATACCACTTGCGCGGCAACGCATACATGTACGCTTCCGGTTCCATGGTTTGGTGGAAAGCCGTGTCCATGACGCATACGTGCGCAACATTGGGTAGCAAGGCACGCGCGGCTTCAATCCCCATAATGTGGGCGGGGTTGTGCAGCGGGGCCAAGTCGGAAATATTGCGTAATTCATCAATGACGCTTTGGTCCACTACCACGGATTTGGCAAATTTCCCGCCGTGTACGATACGGTGCCCGACCGCGCTAATGACGTTTACGTCTTCAATAACGCCGGTTTCTTTATCGGTCAAGGTTTTAATAACTAAATTGATGGCTTCTTTGTGATCTTTGCAATTGCGTTTAATTTCAAAGGAAGGTAAACCGGGACGGTCGTGAGTGAGCCGAGTTCCATCAATTCCAATACGCTCTACCCCGCCAGCGCACAAGCTTTTTTTCTGAGTCCAATCATATACACTGTATTTTACAGAAGAACTGCCGCAATTTAAAAACAATATAATCATGTCAATATCCTTGAGATAAAATGAGAGAAAATTCCTCTCATACATTGTAGCAAAAAACCGGGAAGCTGTGTGCGTGGTACTGTGATTTTATTGAGGATGGGTCTCCGGATTAAATCACCTGAATTACCTAAAAATGGGGAGATGTTCCGTAAGTATGCGCACTTTACATAAAAATATCCCCTAGAGTTGTCCAGGGGATATTTTTATGCAAAAAAACATTTATTTTTTAGATTTATTATCCTTTTGATATAGCCGTGAGAGTTCGGTATCTAAATCGGCCGGGGAGACACTCCCTATTTGGAGTAATTTGGCATTAAAGTCGGCTTCGTTAAATTTTTTACCATATTTTTTGCTGTATTTAGCATGGACTTTTTCCAACGCATCTACTCCCACGTAGTAACTAACGGCTCTAGCAGGATCCTGCGTAACTTGTTTAATAATATTTTCAGCCTGTTCTTCCGTCAGTCCATGTGTTTGTGTCAAGAAATCTAGCGCATCCGCATAAGCATATTGTCGGGTGTGTAATTTAGCGTCTGTCCAGGCGGTCAGAGCTTGTATATATTCATCCCAAGCAAGGAACAGCAATTCTTCATCCAACCCGATATATCCTTTTTCTTTAGCCAGACGTTTTGCGTATAATGACCAACCGTTTTGTAGACTTTGCGAAGGATACATCCGGCGGACGTTAGAATTTTTATTTACAAATTGGGCTTGATAAAGACGTCCGGGTACCAAAGCGGTAGCAATCATAATTTTCCGCGTGGGGGCGTTGAAGTCCTGATTAAATAATTCTTGTTGGGTAAGTTGATTTCCCGATGGAATACGTAAGAAGAAAGTAGGATTCCCTGTAACAATGGACGGCTTTGCTGAATAAGACCGAGTATAGGCATGATAGCGCGACATAGGAAGAAAAGAAAATTTAATTGTACCGGCGGGCAGAACCTTTTTGTCTGTTAAAAAATTCAGTGCAGACAAAGTATCTTGCTCTAATGTTTTGAGAGGTTCCGAGTCAGGTGAGGCGGTCAAGAAAGTTTTAGCTGTGGCATAAAAATCCTGAGCATTGCGAGGGGAAATTTCTTTTTTGTTTTTCTTCTTGGCTTTGAGGGTCGGCACAGCCTCTTGCGTAGTCGGTGAATCGGTATCCGAAATGACAGTGATTTCTTGTTCCTCAAGTTGTTGCATGAAAGGGTCAAGAGCTTGCGTTAAATTGTTTTGGGCGGTCTGTATTCGTTTTTCTAAGTTTTTTAGCAAGTCGCTCGTTTTTTGGACAGGCAATTGGTAACGTGTTTGCAATAGGTGGTTGTAATTCTCTTCCCCTAAACGAAAATCCTGGATAGCTTCCTGTTGAGAAAGTTTTTTGAACAGATCAAATAACCGTTTAGTAGATTTTTTAGCACCTTCTACGGCGGTGTTGGCTTGATTGAGGATATCTTCGTTTTGCACGCCTTCCGTTAGGGATTCTAACCAATCTTCTGCCGACAAATGTGCATAATAAGCTTTCTCCATAGCCAATTGTGCCAAAAACGGAGCGGAAGAAGTCAAGTATTGTTCGGCTTGATCAGCCACAACGGATAAAGTATTTAAGCGAGCTAATAAATCGTGACGCTTATGGGTAGAAGCCGGTGCATTTATTACATCATAGATAGCATCTATTGCCGCCGCATAATACAAGGGGTTATTACGAAAATAATTTTGTTCTTCCTCCCAGATGGAAGTATTTACGGCAGATAACAAAAGGTTGCGGTCTGTTTGTTTGCTAGGAGAGAGCGTTTTTTCCTTAATTTGATTTATTGCGGCCCGTACGGAACGTAACGAAGCCAATGCCTGGGCGCTTTGCTGAGGTGTCCTGTTATCTAATTTATCCGCCGCGGAAGTAAAGCCGAGTAGAGTGGCTTTTTCCGGATGAAAAGACACAAGGATAGAAGTATACCGGTTTGTGGCCTCATCCAACATGTTATCTTCAAGTAAAGTGTCTATGTTTTCAAAATCTAATGTGGCTTGAGCCTTGGCAGGAAGGGCCAAAAGCAAACCGACAGCAAAAGCAATTGTAATGTGCTTGCAGTAATAGTTCATAAGGTGTTTCCCTCCAAAATAGTAACCATTATTTTATCGTTTGCGTGGGGAACTTGTCAAATAAATGAGTTTGCACGATACACGGGAAAATGATAAAATATTCTCACTTCTTTAGCAAAAATATCTATGTATGGAATTTTACCGAAGGCTCTTTTTTTGCTATAATGAGTTGTAACCCTTTTCGGGCCATTAGCTCAGTTGGTAGAGCAGACGCCTCTTAAGCGTAAGGTCGTGAGTTCGAGCCTCACATGGCCCACTTTTAGTGGTTCCAAGACAAATTTAATAATCAGAACGGACGGGTGGCGGAATTGGTAGACGCGTACGCCTTAGGAGCGTATGGAGTGATCCGTGAGGGTTCGATTCCCTCTCCGTCCATATTTTTCGGCTAGGCCGATAACAGGAGTGTAATACAATGTCCATCTTCAAAACTGCACAAGCGGGAGAAGTCAAAACCAAACAACTCAGCAAGGAAGGATGCCGCGTTACTTTATCGGTAGAAGCTGTTCCGACGCTGGTAACTAAAAATTTTCAAAATGCCGCTGTACAAGTGCAATCCCGTGCTCAGATGCAAGGGTTTCGTGCCGGGAAAGTACCCCTTGATTTAGTAAAACAAAATTTTGCCGGACACATTAAAGAACGTGCTTTGGATTTAACAGTAAAGGCCGCTATCAGTGCCGCCGTAACGGAAGCCAAACTGGATGCAGTTGGAGTTCCCACGTTGACGAAAGCAGATTTAAATACTTTTCAAGAAGGAAAAGCGTTTGCCTTTGAAATTGCGGTAGACGTAGCCCCGGAATTTGACGTAAAAGATTACAAGGGTATCGAGATTACCAAAAAAACCGATACCGCTACCGAAGCGGATGTTACGGATAATTTGAACCGTGTGTTGGATGCCAATGCCCGTTTGGAAAGTGCCGCCGAGGGGACTATAATTGATGATAAATGTTATGCTGTTATCCATTACACGGGTAAACGTAACGGAACGGACGATTATAAATTAAGTGCGGATAGTGAGTTGGTGGATATGTCTGCCCCGCAAACTATGCCCGGCTTGGCCGAAGCGTTAAAAGGCCTTAAAAAAGGCGACGT
>CACYBL010000075.1 GCA_902772695.1 uncultured Elusimicrobium sp. | reverse complement strand
TTTGTTCTGTTTGGACCGAAAGCAGGCAAGAAAAGTGCTAAAATAAACTTATGAAGAAATTTTCGTCTATCCTTCTTGCGTGGTACCAAGCTAATAAGCGCAGACTTTCATTCCGTGATACGCATAACGCGTATTTGATTTGGTTATCAGAAATCATTTTTCAACAAACACGTATTTCACAAGGTTTGGCATATTACGAAAAATTTGCCAATAGATTCCCCTCCCCCGCATCACTTGCTGCTGCCGATGAGGATGAAGTTTTGAAATTATGGCAAGGGCTTGGGTATTATTCGCGCGCGCGTAATTTACATGCAGCAGCTAAAAGCATGCGGGGTAAATTTCCCACCACATATGAGGGAGTACGGGCGTTGAAAGGTGTGGGAGATTACACGGCGGCGGCCATATGCTCCATGGCGTATAATATGCCGTATGCGGTAGTGGACGGAAATGTATATCGCGTACTTTCGCGTGTATTTGGCATTTCAACTCCTATAGACTCTACCGACGGGAAAAGAGAATTTACCGCGCTTGCCCAAAAATTACTGGATAAAAAATCGCCTGGTGATTTTAATCAAGCCATCATGGATTTCGGCGCACTGATTTGTACGCCACAAGTGCCGGCGTGCGAACAATGTCCGTTTAGTAAAAGATGTGTTGCACGATTGAAAAACCGCGTGGAAGAATTACCTGTAAAGGCACAGAAAACAAAAATCAGTGAACGGTTTTTTCATTATATATATGTAGAACAAGGCCCATATGTATGGCTACATAAACGTGGTTCCGGTGATATTTGGCAAAATTTGTACGAATTGCCCCTAGTTGAAACCACTAAAGCCGGGACGCTTGCCAAAAAACCTGCCTGGTGCGGTCGTGCGAAGCTATCTACCGTCGGGAAACCTGTAAAACATATTTTGTCTCACCGAATTATTTGGGCACAATTATATCGTGTTAAACTCCCCCCCACAGCCAAAATGCCGACGGATTTTGTGCGTGCAAAGAAAGTCACATTGGAAAAATATGCGGTGCCGCGTTTGGTGCAAAAACTATTGGAGAAGATTTAGTTCTCTATCTTTACGTTTTGTATGATTTTTTTGAGCATATCGGCAGAAGCTTTGAGTGCCAAGGCCTCATTACCGTCTAAGGAAATCGGCATTTGAAGTTCTATGCCATTGCGGCCCACGACGGCGGGCATGCTCAGCGTAATATCATCTATTCCATACGCCCCGTGCATTAAATTGGAAACAGGAAGCACGGATTTTTCGTCGCGTACAATCGCTTCGCAAATGCGTTTTACGGCCATTGCAATTCCAAAGTAAGTGGCTTTTTTACGCGTGATAATTTCGTATGCGGCATTTTTTACATCGCGCGCAATACGTTTCATGGCTTCTTGGTGGTTAAAGTGGCCGCGCAACTCACAAAATTTGTTGATTGGAACGCCGGCCACATTGGCGGTACTCCATACGGCAATTTCGCTGTCACCATGTTCCCCGACGATAAATGCATGTACGCTGCGGCTGTCTACATTTAAATGATTGCCCAGTATTTCGCGAAAGCGTGCCGTGTCCAGCACCGTACCTGAACCCAACACACGATTTTCCGGCAGACCGCTTAATTTTAGAGCTGTATATGTCAAAACATCTACTGGGTTAGCTACGACGAGCAAAATGCCGTTGTAGTTGCGCTTTTTGATTTCCGGAATAATCGTTTTAAAGATACCGACGTTTTTTTGCACGAGGTCCAACCGTGTTTCACCGGGTTTTTGGTTGGCTCCGGCGGTAATAATGATAATGGCAGCATCGGTAATATCGTCGTATGTTCCGGCGTAAATTTTCATGGGGCGGGCGTAAGCTTCTCCGTGGGAAATATCCATCGCCTCCCCTTCGGCCTTGCTCGGATCACTATCTATTAAAACCATTTCACTAAACAGTCCGCTTTGCATGAGGGCGAAAGCACTTGCGGCTCCCACAAACCCACAGCCGATAACGGCAACTTTTCTATCATTAATTTCACAAGGATTCGTCATAAGATTTTCCCCCTACTTTTATAATTATTATATGAAAAAATACCCGTCTTTGTGGACGGGTATTTATATTATACGGTAACACTAAAACTTATACCCGAAGGTGAGTGCGACCATGTCGCTGCGGCCTTCGGAGTATTTCATAGGGATGTTTCCCGACTGGTTGTTGCTGTGTCCGGTCAAATCTTTACCAAAGATGTGAGCATAGGCAAAGTCAGCGCTCCAAGTATCGGTTTTATAGCCAAACCCGGCACTGAGAATATGGCGGTCATCCACCGGCACAAGCGTATCCATCGCTTTCTTGTTAATAGGCGATTTATCAAACACATATCCACCGCGCACTGCCCAATTTTGGTTGAGTTTATATTCCGTACCGAAGTTTAAGCGGTAGGTATCTTTATACAATTTCTTATTGTGAATGGTCGGTGCGGTTTCGGTATCGGTGTATTCAATAACGATTTGGTCATATGCACTCCAGAACGTACCAACGATACCTGCTTCCAAAATCCAATCTTCCGTAGCCCGGAAAGAAACTCCCGTGGAAATGCTGTCCGGCAAGTTGATAGCGCCGGAAGCCGGGGCATGGCGCAAAGCTGCGCTCAAATCCGTACCGGTAGAGGTGTGAATATAACCGTCTAAATTTTGTTTAACTTTGGAGCGGTACATGGCACCTAAAGACCACTTTTCAGCCCATTCGGGGTGATAAGTCAAAGAGAAGTTACCCCCCCAACTGATACCCGTACCGTGAATTTCATAATCAATCAACGGAGAGGCATTGGCTCTTGATTTTTGGGTAAAATCAATGGTCATAGCTTCTAATCCCATTGCCAAAGAGAGTTGTTCATTGGCTTTAATGGCAATTGTAGGCGTAAAAGAAATGGTTTCTAATTTTACCTTATAAGCTAAATTACTTCCATTCCATGTTTCCCAATTTTTATACGTCCCTCCTAAACCATAGCGGGAGAAGGTTCCTAATCCAAACGAAACATCATCACTCCACTTGTGAGTAATATAGAAGTTGGGCAAAAGCCACGTATCTTTTTTAAGCGTGCGGGAATCGCCAGCGAAAGTCGTTTTGGCATGCGCTTGCACGGCGGTAAAACCGGCTTGGATTTGCGTACCTTCCAATTCGGTAATGAGCGACGGGTTCGTCGCCAAAGAGGCCGGTTCGGCGTCATTTGCCATTACGGCTCCACCCATAGCGGTAGAGCGGCCACTGTATTCATACAGCGCAAATCCCGCGCCGAAGACCGTATGGGCCATCAGTAGGGAGCACATCATTGTTACTAATTTTTTCATAAGTTTTCCTTTTTTGAATTTTTTTGCGAAAATATACCCGTCTGTTAACTAGTGAATAACAGACGGGTATGTTTTTATTTTTGCAATTGTGAGATTTTATCCTTGGCTAGTGTGCCAAAGTAGGTTTTGGTGTGATTTTCCAGCAGATATTTATAAGCTTCTAATGCTTCGGCTTTATTACCGGCCAATTCTTGGCTCATGGCCAAAGTAAGATATGCTTGCGGCAAAGCAAAACTTTTGGAATTTTTTTCAATAAAGGTTTTAATTACGTTTATTGAAGCGGGATAATCTTTAGTTGCTTGCAATGATGCCGCCTGAGAAAGAGCTGCTACCGTAGCGACAGTTTCATTAGATGAATTAACCAATTCTTTATATACTTGAGCAGCTTGCGCGAAGTTTTCTTGCGCATATAAGACGTCCGCCTTTAGTAATTGGGCATATTGGGCGGCAGGGGTTCCCTTGAAATCGGCAGACACTTTATCCAATTGGGCAAAACCGGCTTCCTGGCCATCTTGCATCAGAGAAAGCTGGGCATTATAGTATGCGGCCCATGAATTTTCCGTTACTTGTTTGCAGTGATTTGCATAAAGAGAAATACCTGCAATAGCGAGTACGATTACGACAAATGCAATCCACACGCTTTTTTTATTTTGTTTATAAAAACAAATAGTTTTAGCCAATGTACCGGTAAGGATATCATTGTTTGATTCGGTAATAACAGTAGTTTGTTTCTTCATATACTTATATTATAGTAAATTTAGGGTAAGCATAACATCAGGCCAATTCTTCTTCGGTAAGTTGGCGGCATTCAATATTATTTTTCTGTAGGAAGAAAACTCCTTCCTGGCTGCGGTCATACAAATTTTTGAAAAATACTTTTTTAATACCCGCGCTGACAATCACCTTGGCACAATGTACACAGGGAGACCACGTAACATATATAGTTCCCCCCTGCGTAGCAATGCCGTTTTTAGCGGCAAACGAAATGGCATTTTGTTCAGCGTGCAATTCGTTATCAATGGAAAATTTACCATGCAAATCGTAGAAGGTACGGCTAGCCATAAATTCTTGTAAAGACGGGAATTGGTTTTTGTATTCTTTTTCGTAAAGTTCTTTAAAATAATCTTCGCAATGTTTTTGCCCGGTTGCGGTTCCGTTAAATCCGATGCTGATAACACGGTTCTCTTTAACGAGTACTGCTCCCACATGTAAGCGGCAACAGGTAGACTGATCAGCCACCAAATCAGCCATTTTAATAAATAATCGGTGTTTGTTTTTCATACTTCTCCTATTATAGTTTATGCGTAGCGTGGTCGGCTACCATTTTTTGCATACAAAGAATACGGCAGCCACCAAACATAAAAAACCAACAAAGTGATTCCATTTAAAACTTTCCTTAAAGTAAATAGCGGAAAACCCGGCAAAAACGATAAGCGTGATGACTTCTTGCATGACTTTAAGTTGAGTAACGGTGAAATATTCTTGGCCGATACGGTTAGCGGGCACTTGAAAACAATATTCTATAAAAGCAATAGCCCAACTGACTACAATAATCAACCACAAAGAAGCGTCTTTAAATTTTAAATGACCATACCAAGCAATGGTCATAAATAGATTGGCAATACACAACAAGAGGATAGGTTTAAGCATATATACATTATAGTATATAACTTGCGGGAGACAAAAAAATACCCCGGAGCCCACAACGGCTCCGGGGAAGATAGTTGCAGTGTGTAAAACTAGGGTTGAGTTGGGGCTTGTTCAAGAAACACGCGGGTCATTCGTTGTGTACTTGTGCACAAGTTGTCCAATATCTGTGGCCAATTTTCCCCTTCGGCATAGGAGGGCCAATGGCCTAGGAGGTATGGGGCAGAGGCATCAACACCGGGACGTATATCAAGTGCTGCACGGATTTCAGCAACGGATTTCCCTCTTAAAATTCCTTCGCGTACAATCATCCATTTTTGGGCTGCTTGAGCTGCACTCAAAAGTTGTGAACGGATGAAGGCCAAGTCGGTCACGTTTCTGTCTTCGCTAGCTGATATATTCAGAACACTTCGGAGGTTTTCCTCGTAATCATAGAATTGTTCGCTAGAGTTTTGCAACAGAGACCCTTTTTGAAAGTAATCAAACCGATCCGCGGTATACAAAGGCGCACCAAAGACCTGCTGTTCTGGGCTGGCAAACCAAGAATGATACATAGCTGTGTGTGGGTCATAAGTCGGTACGTTCCAATTTTGGGTATTCCGAGGAACAGACAAAATAGGATAGTCTTTAAAAACATAGAAGTTAGGTACATTCCCCAATCCTGGTGTTAATATTTCGGGGAGTCTTTCTTCGGGTATCACGAATTCGCTAACGTCGATGGGACGTTCTAATGCGGATTTAGCTTCCGAAAGAATTTCTCGTACCGGTTGTCCGGTTGCAATAGCGATGAGGATACGATACCGATAATAAACAAATTGATTTTGTCTCAAAATAATTTCGGCGCTCTGCTGGTAGAGTTTCGTTGCTTGTTGTGGCGTGTTCACACGCAGAGGGATTCCCCGGTCTACAAGATCTAGATCGGATATATCAGTCGGATGGACTTCTAATCCAGTCATCAAGAAGGAGATGTCCTCTACTTCTTTCGGAGTTAAAGGTTTGTCAACGGATGTCTTCTGGGTTGGTGCCGGTACTATGTCTCTTTTGGGAGAGTCCGCCACAGATTTGATTTTGCCCCCCCGGGTTCTCCTGGGTTGAGAGCCTTCAATAATGGTTGGTAATAATGGTTGTTGTGGCTTAACATGGGTTGCACTTATTTGGCCGGCAGAAATTGCGCCCCGAGTTGCGGCTTGCGTTGCTGCGTTCGCTGTGGCCGCCTCAACTTGCCTCGCGATCTTATTGCCCACAGATGTGGCTGGCAATTTAGGTTGGCAAAAAGCCGGTGTTGCCAATAATCCCAGCACCGCAAGTGTTAATAGGTTATTTTTGTACATCACATTCTCCTGTTTTTCCTGAGTGAGGTTTTTGTTCATCACACATAGTGTATCTTTTGTTCTACACTAAAACAAGGGTCTTTGGACCCAACCGGCCTCTAGAGCTTTTGGCCCGGTTTTCTAGGACCTTTGGCTTCGGGGATAATTGCAAAACTCCCCGGGCTTACACCCGGGGAGTTTAGTTTGGTTGAATTTTCCATTTTTAGATAGGGATGATCGGCTGTTCTCCTGACGATTTTTTCTTGTCGGTAGAACCCGTTTTTTTAGAATAAAGGATATCTATTATTTCCATCCCAATCTTTTTTTCAATCTTAGAAGTACGCACTATGTAATCTCTTTGCCGGTCTAAGTCAGCTCTTCCTATTTCTATAAGATGAGTCCTACCGGATTTTTTAGAAGCATGATCAGGGACACAATCTCCGGTGAGATAGTCTTTAAAATCCCCAAGCTCACACGACTTGAAGTCTTTGACACCGGAGCGTAATGCAATTTCATAATCTATTAGGGCCTGTACTAAAGGACGGAGAGATCTATCTTCACTGAATAACTTCGTGTATTCATCCCTAAGTTGTTGATCGCTCATTTTCCCACGTTTATATTTATCTGAAATCCTATGCGCTTCAAAACTGGCCTTCTTTGGGTCCGGAAGTGATACGGCCAGGAGTTCTCGTACAAGATCTCTCACTCGGCCTTGGTACCTAATAAGGTCCCGAGTGCGAACGCGTTGGAGCGACAACTCCCAGATTTCACTCTCTGCTTCTTCCTTGTTGTAGGCCGTGGGCTTTTTTTTCATATTGGGAATTAATTCGTTGAGTTTATCCTTATAATAGCTCTTCTGGCCTGAGACTGTATGCATTTTTTCCTGTACTTGCCGGGCGAGCTCTAACCGGGCGGCCTCTTTCTTCACAGTCCCTTGCAGGGAGCTTGTCAATGATGCTTGGGCCACGGCCGTTTGCGGAAACAGTGATGCCGCCAGCAGTAAACTTGTGGCAATGAATAAATTTTTCATAAAGTCCTCCTTGATGGGGGTTGCTAAGTGTTTGTTGTAACTCTGATAGTTTAGGCGTTTTTTTTTTCAAAGTCAAGGGGTGATTATTAAAAAAGGATTTTCATTACTTATGTAGTGCAATAAAATGGTAGCGGATTGTGTTTTAGTAACGTAACACAAATTAAACCCAAAGCCAAATATTTAAAATTTATATAATGATATTATGAAAAAATTGTGGCTATTTTTTATTACTTTTTTAATATGTACTCCATTTACGCACGCGGCGGATGAATTGTTGTATTCGGCAGGCCTCTATTCGCCGGACGCAACGGCGCAGGAGAAGGATCCGCTGCGTCTTACCCCCGCCGCCAAAGAAGAAATAGACCGTTTAATTGAAGGAACTTTAACGGTGGAGGATTGTATCCGTATTGCATTGGCCAATAGCCCCAAAGCGGTGAGTGCGCATTTGGATGTACAGGAAGCACAAATACAGGTCAATTTGGCCCGCGGTGAATTTTTACCAACGGTCAATGCGGGTGCTTCTCAAGGATATACGGTGTCAAACCCGGACGGGCGTTCTACGTCTGATCACGGCTCCTCCAATGCATATGCCCAAGCCCAGTTAGCTATTTCGGGGTTTACCGATAAAGTACGTGCCGTAAAGATACAAAAGCTACAGTTGGAACGGGCGGAGCTGTCTTTGAATAGCCAGATTAACGCCATTTCCCGCAACGTGAAAAAAGCTTACTACGCGTTGGCGTCGGCGGTGCGGGCGGTAGATATTCGTACTAAGTCACACGAATTATATCAAGAGCAATATGACCGCGCTACCGAATTTTATAAACAAGGGTTACGGCCGAAAGTAGATGTTACAACGGCCGAAGTTAACTTAAATAATGAAAAATTACGTCTTATCCGTGCTCAAAATGCGGTTAAGACGGCTTCGGCTAATTTAGCTAACGCAATGGGTATTACTACTCCCAAACAACTACAAGTAGCCGAAGTAACCGATATGGAAGAAATAGATATTCCGTTTGACGAAGTTGTTAAAACCGCTTATCAAAAGCGTCCGGATATTTTATCTTCTCAAACGAATGCGAAAATTGGTCAAATTCGTGTCAATCAAGCCAAGGCCGGATATTTTCCTACATTTTCTTTCTCGGCCGGATTTAACAAATACAGTGATGATTTGCGCCTGGATAATGAAGAAGCAAAATTGATGCTTTCTGTAGAATTACCCATTTTTAGTGCGTTCAAAACGTACAATGGGGTAAAACAAGCACAATTAAATTTGGCTCAAATCAATACGTCTAACCGTAGTTTACTTAATGATGTGTTTTTAGAAGTGCAAAGTGCATATATTAATATGCAAGAAGCACAACAAAGTATTCCGATTGCACAATTAAATGTGACAAAGGCTAGAGAGAACTTAGATCTTGCCCAAGGCCGTTATAATGAGGGAATCGGAGATGTTATTGAACTTAAAGATGCCGAAGTAGCTTATACGGATGCCGAATTGAGTTTACTTACAGCACGGTATGACTACGCTTCGGCGGTAGCTGATTTGAAACAAGCAATGGGGATGAACTGATTATGAAACAATTCTTACTTAAAGTAAAACAATCCTGTGTATATACCTGGACTTTGTTTTGGCAATTGTCGGGTTGGAAGAAAGTGATAGTGCTGGTTTTATTGGGGATGGGGTGCTGGTTCTTAAAAGGTTGTTTTGTACGTACCTCTTCCGCTCCGCAATATCGCACGGCACCCGTAAAAAGAGGGCAAATTGTTGATATGGTGGAAGCTTCCGGGCCAATCAATCCGGTAAACACGACACAGGTCGGTGCGTTGGTATCCGGCGAAATTCTGAAAATTTATGTGGACTACAACAGCGAGGTCAAGAAAGGTGATTTAATGGCTGTTATTGACCAAACCCAAATTTTGGCTCAATTGGCCGAAGCTAAGGCCAGCCTTTCGTCCGCTAAGGAAAATTTAGAATCAGCAGAAGTATCTTATCGGTTGGCTAAAAAGAATTATGAACGTTATAAAACTCTTTATGAAAAGGAATACGTTTCTAAAGTAAATTTAGAGGAGTATGAACTTTCTTATGCGAATGCCAAAAGTTCGCTTAATTCGGCGCAAGCCAGTGTGATACGTGCCCAATCCAATGTGGATACTGCTGAAAAAAACTTATCCAATACCAAGATCGTTTCCCCTATTGACGGAGTAGTATTGACCCGTAAAGTAAGCGAAGGGCAAACCATTACGGCCGGTTTTTCTACGCCGGAATTATTTGTAGTGGCACAAGATTTAACAAAAATGCAGATTGAAGCTAAAGTGTCAGAAGCTGATATCGTTAAAATTAAAGCTGGGCAAAATGCCGAATTTACCTTGGATGGATATGTGGGTGAAAAATTTAAAGGAGTGGTGCGACAAGTACGTACCAATTACGTGGATACATCTGCTTCATCCGGTAGCAGTACGTCTTATACAGTGATTGTAGATGTAGCCAATGAAGACTTGCGGTTAAAGCCCGGTATGACGGCTACCATGACCATTTTTACGCAAGATAAAAAAGATGTTCTTTTGGTGCCTAATGAAGCATTGCGCTTTTCCCCTTCCACCAATCGGAAAACATACGAAAATACGGGGGTGTGGAAGGCTGTACGTGGGCAGAATCCTCAACGCGTAGATGTGTCTATTGGAATTATTGCAGCCAAAAATACGGAAATTGTTTCCGGGGATATTCAAGAAGGCGATAAAGTGATTGTTGGTGAAAATAATTTGAAAGCAATGCCGACTAGCGGCTTTGGCAATCCCCCCCGGATGGGTGGCGGAAATCGGCGCCGCTAAGAGGAGGCGTGTATGGCACTGATTGATACGCGGGATTTATACAAAATTTACAAACTGGGCGATGTAGAAGTGCGCGCATTAAATGGAGTGAGTGTCTCTATTGAAAAGGGTGAGTTTGTGGCTGTCATGGGGCCATCCGGTTCGGGGAAGTCTACATTTATGAATATTTTGGGATGCCTGGATAAACCCACGAGTGGTTCGTATATGTTGGATGGTATTGATGTAACAGCTACTAATTTATCCAAACTGGCCGGCGTGCGCAACCGAAAAATCGGATTTGTATTCCAAGGATTTAACCTCATTAAACGTACAACGGCCGTAGAGAATGTAGAACTGCCCATGATTTATAATCATACCCCCGCGCGCGAGCGACGTGAAAAAGCGTTGGCCGCTTTAAAAGCCGTGGGCCTGGAACAACGTGCTTTTCACTTACCTAACCAACTTTCTGGCGGGCAGCAACAGCGTGTGGCCATTGCACGTAGTTTAGTATGTGATGCTCCTATTATTTTTGCCGACGAGCCAACAGGAAATTTGGATACTAAAATGAGTATTGAAGTAATGGAACTTTTTACGCGGCTTAATAAAGAAATGGGAAAGACGGTTATTCTCATCACGCACGAGCCGGATATTGCCGAGTATGCCTCGCGGCTTATCAAATTCAAAGACGGACAAAAAATTAGCGACGAGGTCAAATAATATGTGGGATTCTTTTGTAGCAATTTTTAAAATTTCCTTGAAATCGATCTTCGCTAATAAAATGCGTGCCGCACTGACCAGTTTGGGTATTATTATTGGCGTGGCGGCAGTTATTACGGTGCTAGCTGTTGGGGCGGCAACCAAAAAAAGTATTACTGACCGATTTTCTAATATGGGTACAAACATTTTATTCCTGCGCCAACCATGGGATTTAGATGACAGTATTTCTTCCCCTAAAGACGTAACGATGGATGACGTGCGTGCTATCCGTGCGGTTCCGGGGGTGGATGCTGTGGCACCGTATATCCAAAAAAGTTTTAACGTAAAATATAAAAACACAAGCGTTGGTTTAAGTGTGCTTGCCACCGATACCGACATTTTTAAGGCATATGATTGGACGGTTGAAAGAGGACGTGAATTCACCGAGCGCGAGATTACTAATTACGGGCAAGTGCTGGTAATTGGTGCCACATCAGCCAAAACAATTTTTGGGGATGTAGACCCGCTCAATAAAACTGTCGTGTTAGACAACATCCCTTTTACGGTGATAGGTATTACTAAAAAGACGGGGTCTACCGGCTTTGGGTTTAATATGGATGAAGGGGCCCTAATCCCTTACACAACCGGTAAAGTGAAAATGAGTTCCGGCGGTTTTGGTGGCAGTACTAACCGTCGAGCGTTGGATCGGGTAGTTATCAAGGTAGCTGATTTTGACCAAATTGAAAATATGAAAGTGGATATTGCCAATACAGTTCGTAATACACACCGTATTCACCCGCTTGGTAAAGATGATTTTCAGTTAGATGATATGGCCTCTTTCGTAGAACAAGCTAAAAGTACGGCTAGCACGATTAGTTTGTTTTTAGGAGTAATCGGGGCGATTTCGTTGCTGGTGGGTGGTATTGGAGTAATGAACATTATGCTTGTATCGGTAACCGAGCGTACTCGCGAAATCGGTATCCGTATGGCAATAGGCGCTACCAGCTGGAATATCCGTATGCAATTTTTAGGCGAGGCCGTTACACTTTCCTGTATGGGAGGACTGGTGGGCATCATTTTAGGTGTGGGCATTACGTTATTGGTGTCCAAGTATATGTCCTTGCAAACCAGCTTAAGTATATGGGCAGTTCTGGTATCTGCCGGATTTTCTGCCGCGACAGGGGTTTTCTTTGGATTTTATCCGGCATATAAAGCATCTAAACTTACCCCTATTGATGCGTTACGGTACGAATAAACTTTCTCTGTGTTTGTTAATCTTCCCCCTGATCGTTACGTATTCAGGGGGCTTTTTATCGGTAAAACTATGAATTATTCTTATCTCAGGGCCTATTTTTTCCCCCCGGAGGTTAAAAGACATCAATGAAAGCGTCGATGATTAAACCACGATTTTACTTGGTTTTGAAATGAAACCGGATTTTTAATTTCTAATTTTTTAACAGTACGTAACAACCACAACGTAAGTAATCCGGGTATACCAATAAGTGCTAAAGCAGTAGCCGTCGATTCCGTAAACAAATTCATGTTTATCATAGCTTGTGCGACCTGAGTCAATAAGTAAGGTCCTACCGCCGCAGTGACAACGCTGGCTAAAATAAGGGAGGTCATGCGATCTTGCGTTTGTGGTTTTTTTGCAGCTTTTGTGAAGGAAAGTGTATAAGCGGCAGACAATCCCAGTTCAGCGGTGGATAAAGCCGCTGTTAATGCATATACGTCATGGGTAGAGAAAAGAGCACCTATCCCCCCCACTGCTGCTACAACGGAGGCAGCAGTCATATTCCGGTTGGGGAACCATTCTAGCAGTTTCGTACCTAGATAACTGCCTATCACGTATGGGGCGGCAAATTGTGCAAGCCCCAATAAATACTGGGAAGAACTACTTTGCGTTAAAGAAGGAAGCATCAATAAAAATCCACTATTTAAAGAAAGTTCAATTCCGTTGAGTAAAAGGAGCCCTTTCAATAACTGGGATGCTGATTTGTCTGTTTTAATGAGTTCTACATAAGAATTGGAGGTGAATTTTTGTTTCCAGTTTTTTTGTCCCCGATTAGAGAGGGAATTTTGTAAATTCATTTTGAAATTGGGCAATCGGCTGGTATTTACACCAATTGCAGCCATAGTAACTAGAGGCCATGCTAACAGAAAAGGAGCACTCCAATCGAGTCCCATTACTTCGGTAGAAATCAGCGGAAAAAAGTAAGAGGCCAACAATCCGGTGGCTTCTCCCGTTTCGGTAAATGCAATACGTTTATTACGTCGCAATTCGGTAGTATTTTGGCTCAGTTCTCTCATGATAGGGCCTAATGAGGAGTGAATGAGGGTTCCCCC
>CACYBL010000074.1 GCA_902772695.1 uncultured Elusimicrobium sp. | reverse complement strand
GTATTGTAGTTAAATCTTTGATGAGCGGAGAAGAATTGGTAGAGTCTATTGATGAACGTATTTTAGGCCGTACCAGTTTGGAAAATATCGTTGTGAAAGTACAAAAAGCCAACGGAAAAGAAGAAGAAAAGACCATCATTAAAGAAGGCGATTTAATTACCTTAGAACAAGCCAAAGAAGTAAAGAAATATGGGGTGGAATCTATCCGCATTCGCTCCGTACTTACGTGCGAAGCTCCTTATGGGGTTTGTTCTAAATGTTACGGCTTGTCCTTGGCAACAGCTTCCAAGAGCAATCCGGGAGACTCGGTGGGTATTATTGCAGCCCAATCCATTGGGGAACCGGGTACGCAGTTAACCTTGCGTACGTTCCATATCGGTGGTACGGCCAGCCGTGTTCTTTCCCGCAGCCAAGCAGTAGCCGATATTGACGGTAAAGTAACGTTTAAAGACATTAAACTGATTACCAACCGTTATGATAATAAAATTTGTATTTCCAGAAACGGCTCTATCTTTGTAACAGCCGGAAATGGTACAATTAAAGAATACAAAGTCCAATACGGGGCCTCTGTTTATGTAGCAGATAAAGACTCCGTAAAGAAAGGTTCCCTCTTAGCAGAGTGGGACCCGCACTCTATCCCTGTTTTGGCCGAAACGACCGGAACGGTAAAACTGACGGATGTTATCGAAGGTATTACCTTACAGGAAGAGCGCAACAAGGTGACAGGCGTTATTGAACGCAAAATTACCGCAAGCCGCGGCGGGAAAAACAACCCGCGTATCAGCATTAGCGGTAAAGGAAAGGGCATCAACCTACCCTTGCCTATTGACACCATTTTGATGGTAGAAGATGGCGAGGATGTAGAACCCGGAGATGTCTTGGCTAAAATCGGCCGTGAAGCCGGTGGTACCAAAGATATTACCGGTGGTTTGCCTCGTATTGCGGAATTATTTGAAGCCAGACGTCCGCATAACCCGGCGATTATTTCCGAGTTTGAAGGAATTGTCAGCCTGGAAACGTCACCCAGAGGTTTGATTGAGGTGGTTGTACGTAATGAAGAAACCAATCAGGTAAAACAGTACAGCATCCCGCAAGGGAAACACCTCGTAGTATACGAAGGCGATCATGTCGGTGTAGGGGAAGCTTTAACCGACGGCGCCATTGACCCGCACGACGTGCTGCGCGTGAAGGGTGAAAAAGAAGCACAAGAGTTCCTGTTAAACGCTATTCAAGAAGTGTACCGCTTGCAGGGCGTTACCATTAATGACAGACATATCGAGGTTATTGTCCGTCAAATGTTAGGGAACGTAAAAATTCTGGATGCGGGAGATACCGTGTTCTTGAAAGGTGAAACAGTCAGCCGTTCACGCTGGCTGCGTGAAAACGCAAAGATGAAAGCCGCCGGCAAACGTTTGGCGGATGCGGAAACGATCCTTTTAGGTATCAGCAAGGCCTCTTTAGCATCTGAATCGTTTATTTCCGCGGCTTCGTTCCAAGAAACCACAAAGGTTCTAACGGATGCCGCTATTATGGGCCAGAAGGACGAATTGCAAGGCCTGAAAGAAAATGTAATCGTAGGCCATTTGATACCGGCGGGAACAGGTATTTCTGCTCGTCAAATTGCCAAAGACTTTGAACAAAAACGCAAAGAAAAATAAATAGGAGAGAAGTAATGCCAACAGTAAACCAATTAGTAAAATACGGTCGGGCGAAAGAACAAAATCGTACCAAATCGCCTGCGTTGCAAGCTTGTCCGCAAAGACGTGGCGTTTGCACCCGTGTTTACACCACAACCCCTAAAAAACCGAACTCTGCTTTACGCAAAGTAGCCCGTGTAAAACTCACTTCCAAAATGGAAGTTACCGCTTATATTCCGGGCGTGGGACACAACTTGCAAGAACACTCTATCGTGCTTGTGCGCGGTGGTCGTGTGAAAGACTTGCCAGGTGTGCGTTATCACATCATCCGTGGCGCGTTAGATGCCTCGGGCGTAGAAAACAGAAAACAAGGCCGTTCTCTTTACGGTGTAAAGAGACCGAAAGCCGGTAAATAATTTATTAGGAGTTGACTATATATGCCAAGAAAAGGTTTAAGACCCAGAGATAGAAGACCGCTCCCTTCACCGGATTATAAATATAATTCCGTGTTAGTGGCCCGGTTCATTAACAAATTAAATTTCCAAGGGAAAACATCTACCGCTGAACGTATTTTAGATGATGCGTTAGATATTATTGCCCAAAAAACAAAAGAGAACGCAATGGATGTTTTCAATAAATGTATTGAAAACGTACGTCCGTTGGTGGAAGTAAAAGCCCGCCGTGTAGGTGGAGCTAACTATCAAGTTCCTACAGAAGTAAAACCCCTTCGCAGCACTTCGTTGGCTATGCGCTGGCTGATTGATGCCGCACAAAGCCGCAAAGGTCGCCCGATGG
>CACYBL010000073.1 GCA_902772695.1 uncultured Elusimicrobium sp. | reverse complement strand
TTGAAATAAGAAAAACCTTGACTTTGTTTTTTTTTGCTACAATCCCTTTATCAGACCCAGCGGAGGGGTACACATGGTAAAAGAAAATAGAAATATGAAGGGTTTTACGCTCATAGAATTGCTGGTAGTGGTGCTTATTATTGGGATATTAGCTTCCGTTGCTTTGCCGCAGTATCAAAAAGCAGTAGAAAAAAGCCGTATGATAGAGGGAATTGCGTTTGTCTCTGCAGTAGGCAAAGCGCAAGATCGGTATTTTTTGGCAAACGGAACTTATGCTACCAGTTTTGATGAGTTGGATGTGGAAGTTGCCGGTACCGCCACTGCTTACCAATCGGGTACGGCAGGGTTAGAAACGCCCTACTTTGTATGCCGAGCAGCATCCAGCCGGGTAGGCCGGCCGGAATTTCCTGTAGTTTGTAACAGACTCCCTTTTTCCACCCTTTATTCTATTATTTATACGCCAAATAGCCAGCTCGGGTGTTTATGGTATACAAACAAGGGACGCCGTTACTGTGAAATGGTTGGGAAAACCGCCTACGATAATACTGCCATTTTAATCCAACAGTAGATTAAATTTCTTTATGTAGTACTTTCAAAGCGGCTTTTTCTTTAGCTACCGGTAAACATTCTTGTACGCGATAGCAAGTGTGATGCGTGAGATTTTGTAAATTTTCAATATCGGCGTCAGTCAATACTTCTTTGTCGTACGTTGTGCGAAATTCGTAAGCTACGCCGCTTTGGCGGATAATATCCATGGAGCGTGTTAAAATTTCCGGATTTGTATCAACCCCGGTAATAAGCGCGTATTTTTCCAGAGGAGCTTTCAGATCCATGGCAATATAATCTACCAGTTTCTTATCTATGAGTTCCTGTATCATGTCTGGACGTGAGCCATTAGTGTCTAATTTAAGTACGTAGCCCAAGGATTTGATGGAAGCCATAAAAGCGGGCAAATCATCATGTAAGGTGGGTTCTCCGCCAGAAACAACAACGCCCTCCAGGGTTCCCTGGCGGCGTTGTAAGAAAGACATAATTTCTTCTTGGGGCACGGGCTCGGTAAATAAGTGCGGATACACTAACTCCGGGTTGTGGCAATAGCGGCAGCGAAAATTGCACCCTTGTGTGAAAATAACAGCCGCCGGTCGGCCCGGAAAGTCAATAAGCGTAAATTTGATTAGTCCGCCGAATTTCACCTTGCCGTGCCCCGCAAAAAATTTATTTGTCGCTGGCGCAGTCGCATCCGCAACCACAATTGCAGGTAACGTTCATGTTTTTGCGCATGCCAAATTCTTCTTTTTTGCCTTTGTTCCAGTTTTGTACCGGGCGTAGGTAACCGACTACGCGAGAGTACACTTCGCATTTGGAACCGTGGACGTCGTTCATTTCTTGCTTAAGTTCGGAAATTTTATTTTCAACGGCTTGTTTTTCTTGTGCGGTCATAATGTTGATCTCCTAATGGTCTAGTGGGGGCTGCCTCTCGGCTTGGCCTACGGGTCCGTGAAAACCCGTCTCCCTATTATCTATTTTTAGAGTTGCTGATGCAACTGATTTTTTGGGTTATTTAACCAAGAAAAATAACCCAAAAAAGGTATTTATTTACTATAAAGCTGTTCTTCCAACATTTTTATTTTGCGGTCCAATTCTTGCATGCGTTCGGCTTTGCATTTAGGACATTCAAAATGTTCTCCTTCAATATAGCCACACTTGGGGCATACGCTGAAAGTAGGAGTAATAGAGAAGTAAGGCAATGTGTATTTTTCACACACAGTGCGGATGAACTTCTTCATGGCTTCTAAATCTTTAATACGTTCCCCGGTGAAAATATGTTGCACAGTTCCACCGGTATATTTAGATTGAATCGTGCTCTGCAAATCCAACATTTCAAACACATCATCGGTATAGTTGACCGGTAATTGCGAAGAGTTTGTATAGAAAGGTTGATGCCCTTGTTTATACGCTTCCTCGTTGGCGCAGATAATATCGGGGTAACGTTCCTTATCTAATTTAGCAAGGCGATAAGAAGTGCCTTCCGCCGGAGTGGCTTCCAGATTGTAGTTATTACCGGTCTCTTCTTGAAATTTGACGAGAGTTTCGCGCATGAAAGTAAGCACCTTTTCAGCGAATTTGCGTCCTTTTTCGGAGCCGATGTCTTCTCCAATCAAATTGAGGGCGGCTTCGTTTAAGCCGACTAGTCCGATAGTAGAGAAGTGGTTTTTCCAATATTCATTGAAGCGTTGGCGCACGGAGCGCAGATAAAAGCTCATGTACGGATAGAGGTTTCCTTTGGTAAAACGTTCAATCACTTTACGTTTAATTTCCAAACTTGTTTTAGCCACTTCCATGCGGTCTTTCAAATTAGCAAAAAATTCTTTTTCGTTCTTGGACAAATAACCCAGGCGCGGTAAGTTTATTGTTACTACGCCAATAGACCCGGTGAGCGGAGCCGAACCAAACAGCCCGCCGCCGCGTTTGCGCAATTCGCGGTTGTCAATGCGCAGACGGCAACACATGGAACGCGCATCTTCGGGGTTCATGTCCGAATTGATGAAGTTGGCAAAATACGGAATACCATATTTAGCTGTCATTTCCCACAACGGAGAAAGTTTGGGGTTATCCCAATCAAAATCCCGGGTAATGTTATAGGTAGGAATCGGGAAAGTAAACACGCGGCCCTTGGCATCTCCGGCCAACATTACTTCACAAAATGCCCGGTTAAGCATATCCATTTCATTTTGGAATTCACCGTACGTTTTATCTTGCAATTTCCCGCCGATAATAACCGGTTGATCCTTATAATAAGACGGTACGGTCAAATCCAATGTCAAGTTTGTAAACGGCGTTTGGAAGCCGACGCGGGTAGGTACGTTCACGTTAAATAAGAATTCTTGCAAAGCTTGTTTCACTTCATCATAAGTGAGTTTATCATAGTAGATAAACGGAGCCAAAAGGGTGTCAAAGTTACTAAATGCTTGTGCCCCCGCACTTTCTCCTTGCAAGGTATAAAAGAAGTTAACTACCTGCCCTAAAGCTGTGCGCAAGTGTTTAGCAGGTTTACTTTCGGCTTTGCCCACCACACCCGTAAAACCGCTTAACAATAAATCTTGCAAGTCCCAACCAACGCAGTAAGCACCCAAGAGCCCTAAATCATGCAAGTGAAAATCTCCTTCCGAGTGCATGCGCTTTACATTGGCCGGATAGATTTTATTCAACCAATATACTTTGCTGATTTCGGAAGAAATATAATTGTTCAATCCCTGCAACGAATATCCCATGTTGCTGTTTTCATTGACTTGCCAATCAATTTGTTGCAAGTATTGGTCTACCAAATCTACGTTAAATTTAGAGGAAATTTCACGCATGCGGGCGTGTTGATCGCGGTACAAGATATAGGCCTTGGCTGTTTTGTGGTAATTAGAAGTCAAGAGTACATCTTCCACTACGTCCTGTACATTTTCTACGTTAGGGACCTTGTCCGAATATAATTGTTGAATGATGTTGATAACGCGGATGGTTAATTTTTTAGCAGTATCTGCGTCAAACTCTCCGGTTGCTTCTGCGGCTTTGGTAATAGCGGCTGTAATTTTTTTTGAATCAAATTGTTGTGTGGTTCCGTCTCTTTTTACAATGTGGGTAATAACTTCCGAGTTTTCCATAAGTGTTCAGTCCTAGGTAAAAATATCCGCTGAAAAGTAGCGGCTTTTAAGATTTTGGCAAAAACAAACTAAAATTGCAAATTACGACGGAGTAAAAAAATCAGTTTATGTGCCTGAAAAACAATCTTCGTCGGTAAAAACAGGTGTTTGATTTGCACATCAGGTTACTTTTAATTTTTTTCTTAATAGTAATTATTACTAATAACAGGCTTTTTGTCAATGCATAAATGAAATAATAGCGAAAAAATAAAGAAAATGATGCGAGGCAAAATAAAAAGTTTTTTAACGAACGACAAATAATCTTTACCCTGTCTTGACGCGGCGGCTGTAAACTTGTTTAATTTAAGAAAACAAGGAGGATAAACAAAATGGATTTTTATCAAGGGTGTGTATTGGCAGCAGTTATTGCTTTCATAGTTTTGGTTGTGTTTGCGATTCGCACATTTATTCAAATTGCGCATACAGCACAAGCGGTGGAGTACTTAGCGCTTTCCACGGCCGAGAAAGTAGATAAAACGCAAAGCACGTTTACGCTATTGGATAACGTAGCTTCGTTCTTAGATTCGGGTTTATTTCGTGCGGCAAAGGCCGGTATGGAACTAGTGAAACATTTCCGCAAAGAAAAGTAAAAAAGCTGTTTTTGTGGTTCTGCACTTTGCGCCATACCTTTCTAAAGTGAGACAAAAGAAATGCAGATACAGAAGGGTTTTACGCTTATTGAATTATTAGTGGTTGTGTTAATTGTCGGTATTTTAGCATCTGTAGCCTTGCCCCAGTATCGGCGTGCTGTTGATAAAGCCCGCTTAACCCAGTTGATCACAGCCAGTAAAGCCATTGCTGACGCACAAAAAGTGTACCACTTGGCTAACGGCGTCTACGCTATAAGTGCGGATGAATTAACAGTAGATCTTCCGGTGAAAAGCAACGGGTCCGCATTTGGAACGGCGAACTGGACTTGCCACTTTTCCTATGCCAATGATCCTTCTCCGCGCAATAGTTGTCAGGGGAGGGAATGGTTGGGGATTACTCTCCAACAGTATTTGGAAACCGATGAAATTCAATGTTGTGCGTATGCAGACTACGATTGGAGAAATGAAGATTTGTGTCAACAAATCACGCAATCAAAAACAGTTTCTTATGGCGGAAGCGGCATCCGGTGCTATAGAGGGCGGCTCTGATGGCGATCAATTAGATATGCCTTAATTCATTCCCCACATTCCGGCGGTTAGGTAAGTAGCAAACAATAGCCACACCCCGTATGGCACTAACAACCACGCACTAGCCGTGTTAATCTTTCCAAACGCGCGCAACAAGAAGATAAATTCCGCCAACATGGCCACAATCAAAATTAGCCCGCCTGTTAAACTGT
>CACYBL010000072.1 GCA_902772695.1 uncultured Elusimicrobium sp. | reverse complement strand
GTCAAAACGCATATCTAACGGACCGTTTTGCAGTAAACTAAAACCACGGGCCGGATTATCCAATTGGTAAGAACTTAATCCCAAATCTAGCAACAAACCATCCACCTCATTTATACCGGCTTGGTGTAAGATTTCCGGAGCTTGTGTATAACTGGCGTGGAAGGTATGCAAACGAGAATCGGCCACGCGCTCACGCGCCAACTGCAATGCTTCTTCATCTTTATCAAAACCAAAAATACAAGCGCTAGATGATAAACGCATTAAGAAGTGATGGGTATGCCCCCCCAATCCCAAGGTGCCGTCTATATACATTCCGTTTGGATTTTGTAACAACAAATCGGCAATTTGATTCACCATAATAGGGATATGTGTCCAGGTGTGCGGCATTAAAATCCTCCTTGGTAACTATTCACAGGAACCATCTGCAATTTATTGATTTTCGTTTTTTGCATTTCCTTTTTTGGGGGAGCCGCAACGGAGGAAGGCAACTGGTTTTGAACCAATGCCGGGGAAGATGCAATTGCAGGAGTTAACCCGTCTGCCGGTGGCAATTGATTGCTCGCAGCTGAACGCAATTGTTGTGGGGTTAAAATACGGCCTTCCTGATAAGTTTTATGTAAATCGTGCAACCAAACATTTTGTAATACGCTCACTTTGTTAAATGGCATGCCATATGCATGGTATAAAGCTTGGTGAAGCGGTATTTTGTTTTTAAGTTCATTACAAAACTTGTAGAATTCATCACGTGTACGGCTGTTTAATAAATAATTGACCACACTATACGCTTGAGTGTACCACAATTCGGCCCGGGAGGTGTCATAAGAATTTAAATCTTCCGCAGCTGTCATTTCGTCAAATGGGATAATTTCTCCGGCTAAAATACGGCGTAGACTATTGTCAATCCAGGCTGGTTTTTGTTTAGAAGCATAAATTTGCATATATACAGCCATTCCTTCCGATAACCAGAGAGGTGAAATGGTTGGTAAAAAATATCCGTCAAAATATAAATGCGTTAATTCGTGTACCGAAAGCGCATAAAAACTAGATCCTTCAATAACATACATTGTATCTGATTGCAAATCTGAAGATGCCCCTGACCAAGATGGCAAATGTGTAAAATCGTGGTAACTTGCTTTTGAATTAAAAAGCATAACTAAAATTTTATTGGGTTTTACTAATATGGTAAACGGAGTTAAATCCAACATCAAATTGCCGTGAATAGTATCTAACACTGTTTTGATGTTGGCGGTAACAGGGTCCTTTTCGCGATAAATCAGATAATTGAAGGTATCAGCAGTTAAAAATCCAGGCGGCGGTGGAGCCCAGCGTATTTTGTGATAAGAGTCAACCGGACGAATAGCCTGGGTAGGTATAGAGTCTAATTCGCTCTGTCCCGATGATAGACTGGCGATGTGCTCTAAACCGGAAATTAAGTTTTCAAAATTTTGTTTATCGGTGGTTTGTGTAGTTGCGGTATCTTCCGGTGGCGGTGGAACATTGATGTCTGGCTTCAGTTCTTGAGCCCTGCCACGCGAATCTTCTGTAGAGGTGGAGTGGGTTGTTCTGGCGGGAAAACGTGGTTTATCCGAGAACATAGCCCGCATTAAACTATTCAAATCCCACGCGTTGCCAACTGCTAAACCAACAGCCGCAATCAAAACCAATAGTAGCAAAATACGAAAAAACTGTTTATAACTCATATGTTTTTCTTAAAAACGGCTAAATGCCGCGTTTTAGTATCTGCCGGCAAAGAATAGCTGATTTCTTGTATAAATTTTAGATGGTACTTTTCGGTTGATACAGTAGCAGCTTGGCTTTTTTCACCCTGATAAGCCATAAATATACCGCCCGGTTTTACAGCTCCTGCACAAATACCCAGAATATCCGGTAACTGCCCCATTGCGCGTTCTGTAACAAGATCAGCCTGTAACTCTTTTTGCTCTCCTAAACGTAGATTTTTAATCCGTGCATTTTTTAATCCTAATTTAAGGAGTACCCAATTCATAAAAGCACACCGTTTTTCAATACTTTCCACCAAAGTAATTTGGGCTTGTGGTAACACAATTGCCATGGTCAAGCCGATATAGCCTGCACCAGCGCCGGCATCCATGATGGAATATGTTTCTCTAGGGTAAAATTGACACGCTTGAGACGCACCTTGTAACCCATCACAAATATGACGCAGAATAACTTCCTCCAAATCGGCTGCACTTGTCAGGTTCAGTAAATTCTTTTTTTGCCAGACCAACTGTGCATATTGACATAAAGCGTCAGCCTGGTTTGGTTGCAAAGTTAGACCGATTCGGGCGGCAAAATCAAGCAGTTTTTTGGACATGTTTAAGTCTCCTAAACCGTTCAATATGTACAGCTAATAACTGTATATCCGACGGAGTTACTCCCGGTATACGGCTAGCCTGCCCTAGTGTTTGCGGTTTTATTTCCCGCAATTTTTGTGCACTTTCAAATAATAGGCCTTTAACGGAAGAAGGATCAAATCCTTGCGGAATTTTAATAGCATCTACTTCAGCTAATTTTTCAGCATCTTTTTTATTGCGTTCATAATATCCTTCATACTTGCGATGAATGGAAGCATGGGTAAGTGCTTTTTCCAAAGACCATGGAAATAAATCGGTCTTGTCTATATGGGATGTATCGGAACCGGTTTTAAGTGCTTGAACTATGGTACAGTATTTTTCAAAAGCAGCTTGATATTTTGGGTCCAACATACCCAACTTAAACGCATGCGGCATGAGACGCAAATCGGCGTTATCATTACGTAATAAAATACGGTATTCGGCCCGAGAAGTAAACATTCGGTAGGGTTCATTGACTCCTTTGGTAACTAAATCATCAATAAGTACGCCGATATATGCTTCATCCCGACGAAGGATAAGGGGTTCTTTATGTTGTACTTTCAAGGCCGCATTAATTCCGGCCATGAGTCCTTGTCCACCTGCTTCTTCGTAGCCAGTAGTTCCGTTAATTTGGCCGGCACAAAATAAACCGGGAACAATTTTGCTTTCCAAATTCGGATATAAATCAGTGGGGTTGGCACAGTCATATTCAACGGCATATCCCATACGGGTAATGGAAGCTTTCTCCATACCCGGAACAGAAGCAATCAATGCCCGTTGTACATCTTCTGGCATGCTTGTAGAAAAACCTTGAATATAATATTCTTCCGTATGTGCTCCTTCCGGCTCTAAAAACAGCGGATGGGAAGTAACTTCCGGGAATTTCTTGATTTTATCTTCTACCGACGGACAATACCGCGGCCCCATGCTGTGTATGTTTCCTCCATACATGGCCGAACGTTGGAAATTTTCACGTAGGATCTTGTCAGTTTGCAAGGTGGTCCGGGTGATATAACAGCTCAGAAATTTTCGTTTTTGTTGTTGCAATACATCTGTGAAATGAGAAATCGGTTGCAAAGGATTGTCAGAAGGTTGTAACCGGAATTTGGAATAATCAAGTCCACGAGCATTGATACGCATAGGCGTTCCCGTCTTAAAACGCATCAAGTGAAGCCCCAGCTCTTTATTTAGATTTTGAGAAAGTAAATTGGATGGCATATCGTTGTATCTTCCACCGGGAGTCATTACAGTGCCGATATGAATAGTTCCGCCTAAAAAAGTACCCGTTGTCAAAATGACTGTTTGTGTTTGATACAACGTATCTCGTAAAGTCAATACGCCATTTACTTGATTGTCCGAGGTTGTAATAGCAACAGCTTCATCTTGCATAATGTCCAAATTGGGCTGCAGTTCCAACAAATGTTTGAAAGTAAACTGATATACTTTTTTATCGCATTGCACCCGTGGGGAATGAACGGCGGGACCTTTTCCTGTGTTCAGCATGTGGTAATGAAGAGCGGCATGATCGGTGACGCGTCCCATAGCACCACCCAACGCATCAATTTCCCGTACGATTTGACCTTTTGCAATTCCGCCAATAGAAGGGTTACAAGACATTTGAGCAATTGTATCTAGGTTTTGGGTTAGTAACAACGTTTTAGCTCCCAGTTTAGCCGCTGCCAGAGCTGCCTCGCATCCGGCGTGTCCCCCTCCAATTACAATAACCTCGTATATTTCGTTACAAATGAACATATTTTACTTTCCTACACAAAATTTAGAAAAGATAATTCCCAGTACATCATCAGGAGTTACTTCTCCCGTTAGATTTTTCAAATGTTTTAATGCTCCACGCAGATGTTCGGCATAAATCTCCCCACCTGTTTCAGGATTTATCTGTATTAGGGCGCTTTCTAACTCCGTTTGTGCCCGTAACAGAGACTCATAATGACGTAAATTGGAAATCATTAAACCATCTTGAGCCTTACTTGAGTTGAGCGGGGCTGTAAGGGTGTCTTTAAGTTGGGATATGCCTGTTCCTTTTTTGCATGAGACATCTAGTTGCGTATAGGCGGACATATGGTCCAGCTGAATTTTTTCAGCAATAGGTTTATCTGATTTATTAAACACCAACAAAGTGCGTTTTTGTTGATGTTCAATATCTGCCCAAAGTTGCTTTTCTCCCAACGTAAGCGGACGGGATGCATCTAGTACAAATAAAATGACGTCGGCCTTTTCCATCGCCCGGATACTGCGTCGCATCCCTTCTTGTTCAGCCAAATCTAAAGCATGCTGACGAATGCCGGCCGTATCAGTTAAAATAATTTTTTGTCCGTTAATTTCCAGCGTTTCTTCCACTGTATCACGTGTGGTGCCGCAAGTATCAGCCACAATAGCACGGTCAAAACCAACCAAGGCATTAAGCAAACTTGATTTGCCACTATTTGGTGCTCCGACGATAGCAACCTTCAAACCATCTTTAATAAACTTACCAACAGAAAAAGTATCGGTAAGGTGTTTAATGTGTGCCAATGTGGCAGAAATTTGTTTATGAATAAATTCGGGCGTTAATGGGGTCATTTCTTCATCTACATCATCTAAACGCACTTCAATTTGCGCTAATAATTCGGCAAGTCCTTG
>CACYBL010000071.1 GCA_902772695.1 uncultured Elusimicrobium sp. | reverse complement strand
CCCAACAAAAATATAAAGAGGCATTGGGCTCGTTTGAAAAAACTATTTCGGCGGCGTCCTATTACGAGGAAGTCTATTTCCATGCAGCTTTGGCCGCATTGGGGGTACAAGATACCAAGAAAGCCATTCATTATTTGATGGATAATTTACGGTTGCATCCGTATCATTTACAGGCGTATGGTATGTTGGCTCAATTACTTCGGGAAAATACAATTTACGCGGGAACGGACGAAATGGCTATGGTACAACGAGGATTGAATTTGTTTCCGTACGAAACAGGATTGTGGCGTTTGGCGGGAGAAATTTATAGTCAACTCGGGGAAACCGAATATGCCAAAGATGTTTACCAACGTGGATTAACGGTGGATACGTTAGATAAAGAATTGTTGGCTCGGTTGGAAAAATTATACGCGGGTAAACGAGAAAAACCTGGCATATTAGATCAGGCACGACAACTTCAAAAATATCAAGAGAAAACCAGTCGTTTTAACCAAATGTCGCCATATTATCAGCAACGCTTGCGTAACGATATAGAAACATATTGCCATCAATATCCGGAGGATACAAACGGAGCTATTTTATTGGCTAGGGTCTTATCGTTAGCGGGTAATGATATCAAATCCAAAGATGTTTTAGAACACGTGTTAGAGGAACATCCCGACGATCTGTGGGCCAATTTAGCATTATCTACTTTGCTTTACAAGGCAGAAAATATACCGGATGCTATACGTTGTCTACAAAATGTTCTTTTTTATTATCCAGGCAACGAATTGGCCCTTTCTCGTCTAAAAGCGTTGAAGAAATGAGAAATGGAAATAAGGTAAATAGTAAAAAATAAAAAAATTTGTTTACAAAACGTGTTAAATTGCTATAATTCTAATATCTAGCTATGCCGAAAGTATTCTTTTGCGGCATGGTTTTAGGAACAGGAATACTCAATGATGAAAACAAATAAAATTCTGTTGTTTTTTTTAGTTGGCTTATTTTTGATGAGCACGACGGTGGTTTGGGCTTCCGGAGCGGCCAAGCAATTATCCAAAGGGATTTCGCTTTATGATGCAAATAAAGACGAGAAAGCTATGGATTATTTCATTGATGTATTAGTGAACGGTACGGCAGAGGAGATTGCTACCGCCAACAAGTATATCACGTTGATTCATAACCGTATTGGTGGAATTCAAACTCCGGTGGAAGTAGACGTGAATTTTAAAGAAGGTGAGGTACGGAGTTTATCGGAAGTAACGGATGATGCCGTGCAACAAGCTCAACAAGCTGCTCAGGCGGAAGCCGAAAGAATTCGTGCGGCTCAGCAGGCTACGGTGGATCAAGCTGTTGCCAAACAGCAAGAAGCTTTAGATGCGGTGAATGCGCAACAACAGTCTTTGACCGAACGTATTGAGGCAGAGAAATTGGCTGCCCAAGAACGGGCACAAGGAGCTATCCAAAATGCCCAAAATACGTTGGAAGACGATTGGAATACCGCTTTGGATTCCGCTAATCAGGTGCAAAATGACGTGCGTGAGCAAACCCGCGAAGTAGCACAACAAGCACAAAATTTGCAAGCGGGATTGGAAGATGATTGGAATGCGTCATTAGACACACTTGCTTACACAGACCCCGTGGAAACGGGATCGACGGCTGTTCCGGTGGTAGTTTCTGCTACTTCTTCCCGGGATAACATGATGACCACTGTCAACGGTGAATCCGCTTTTACAGATTTAACTTCTCCCCAAGCGATAGAAGCACGCGAGTTATACACCTCCCAAAAAATCGCCAGTATGAAACAAGCTGCCATAGATAAAATAAATAGTACGAAAGGAGTTGATTTGTACATGCGGGATGACCGCCCGGATGCGTTGGACATAGATCCGGAAATTATTTTTGATAACAATTCTTTTCGTACGGATGCTTTACCGTTGTTAAATAGTATTTACGAACTTTTGGCTTTGACACAAGGGTCGGCTTATGTAATTTTGCCTCCCGGCTCTTATACGGATGACGTAACTTTGCCTGGCATTCGTCAGGCCATGGCACTCAATTCTTATTTAATTAATCGTGGGATTTCCCAAGGGAAAGTCCACTACAATATGGGGTTAGTTGATGAAGAACCCCCTGCCCGTTTTGCTAATTTACATGGTTTATCTATCGTATTTGATTATGATGCCAAGTTGCCTACTGTGTTGGAAAAAAATGAGAAAGATGAGACGGCTCCGTTGTTGAGTATGGCAATCGTTCCGTTATGTCATGCAATTGATCGTTCATTAGGGGAAGCATTCGCCATTGATTTTTCTGTATTAGAAACCGTTAATCCGTTAGATAATTGGGTGTTGCAAGTAGTGCAACACGGACATGACGGAAAGTATTATGTGGTTCGGCAGTTGGAAGGTTTTGCACCGGTTTATCACCAGATTCTGTTTAATGGGCGTAAAGGGATTATTGGTCCTGAATTACCGTGTGGAAAATATACTTTGGTGTTGACCGGTACCGATTTGAAAGGCGTAAAACAAACCTTGCGCCGCCGCGTTATTGTGAAATGTGCCGATCAAGGGACCGTGACTTCTTGCACGGGAACTTGCCGCAAACAAGCGGTTGAGAAAAAGGTTACGAATTTGAACTATAAGGCTGCACGGTTGTGGACGAAACCCGGTCGTAAAATGAACACGGTTAAAGAAGTAGCTGTGGCAGAAACGAAAGCTGACTCTTCGTCTTCTTCCGCATCCACTTCCACCTATACCAAAACGGTAAATACGACAACGATTATTCAGGAAGATGATGGAACGGATCCGTTACCAGCGTCTTCTTCTACTACAACGACGACGGTAAATACGTTGCCGGCAGGCGCACCTTATCCTACGGCGGATGAAATTTTACCCGCGAATAATCCGTACGATATGCCGTACGAAGAGTATAATAACTAGTTGGAGAAAATCTATGGATTTATCTGAAGCGTTGATTGGTAAAAACATGAATGCTCACCCCGATTGCTTGGGTATGTATATTGGGTTGGATGAAATTTATATCTCTCAAACGGCCAGAAAGAATGATGGTGTTGTGTTGGAATCTCTGGTACGGGTTCCAATCAATGAAGTGGATAGGACTTTGCTTAAACCATTGGATCTGAACGAAGCTTTCTTTTCAATGGATAATTGGACGGATGCATTAGGCAAAGTAATGGCCAAGAAAAAATGGAAAACGAACCGGGTAGTAGTTAGTTTGTCGCCGGCGTTCTGTTTGTTACGTCATTTTGTAATTCCTACGTTGATTGAACGTAAGATGTGGAAAAATTCTATTCCGCTTCAAGCGCGTAAATACATTCATTTTCCATTTGAAAAAGCCGAATACGCTTATCATGTTTACGAATTTGAAACGGCCACTACTAAGCAAAAACGCCTGGGCGTTGTCTTCGCTATGACGACGAAACAAATCATTGAGCGTTTGCGTAAAGGGCTTAGATCCTGCGGCTTGGAATTGATTTCGGTGGAACCGTCTAGCTTGTCGTTAGGGCGAGCATTTAATGACAGTGATAAAGAAGCTGTTGGAAATGGGGGACGTATCTATTCATTCTTCGGTAAGGATATGGCCAGTTTCGTTTTCTTGCATGAAAATGCCCCCGTATTGTTGCGTGAAGTGGAAATTTCCGGTTCCATTCCGGTAGAACGACGTCGTTTTGAAATTACTAATTGTACCGAATTTATTGCTAAACAGTTGGAAAGGGATCCCTTTGAAGAAGCGGTTATTGCCGGCATAGATGCCGACCAATGGATTACAGCCCTGGAAGCTGATTCTAAGAAACCGGTTCGTAAGTGGAATCTTATCGAGGTGTATGGAATTGAGGCCCGCTCTGCCGGAGAGATCGCCTCGGTGGGAGCGAGCATTAAATTTTTTGATCATAAAACCCCGGATATTGATTTTTCCAAGGGGAATCGTTTGAGTGATTACGAATTTAAGGCAAGTTTAACCTTATGGAAAGTAGCTGCTTTAGTGGTGCTGATTCTATTATTGATGATCGGGAAGGGATATTTAGGAATGCAAAATAAAGCCAAAGAGCTCAAACAAGCTAAAGCTTCCCAGAAGAATCAAATTGCCGACTTTAATGGTTTAACTGCAAGCCAGATTCAAAGCAATTTGAATAAAATTAAAAGTCAAAACACGATGTTGCAAGGATTGGAAAAGAATAATAATTTCATTACACCGTTGCTGGTGGAAATAGTTAACAGTGTCCCCCCGGGCGTTTGGATTACCAAAATGACTTATTCAGACGCTTTCCCGGGTTCGGGTACGGAGAAGAGAACGCTTCTATTGGAAGGTGCTATTAAATCCGAAAGTAAAGATGGTCGTGAGGATATGGCGTTAGGAAATTCGTTTAGAGATGCTCTGGTCAGTCAGCCAACCATCCGAAAAATTTGCGGAGCAGATACGGCAATCCGTTATCCCAGTGTAGCAGGTACTGGAGCGAAGAATGCATCTTCCGGTCGGGCTTCTTTCTCCAACGAAAACAATACACGTTTTACCTTTACCTGTAGCAAAGCGGGAGGTAACTAACTATGGCAGAAAAGTTGAAGAATAATAAATATGTGGCGGATTTAAAAGAAGGGTTTCAAGATATTAAAACCGTGGCCCAAGAGGGGAACTTTAAGTTATTTGCCAAACAAGTTGTAGTTGTTGTGGGAATATTTCTTTTGTTCCGTTGGGCGGGTGGCAAGTTTGACGCCAAGGTGCAGAATTATGAAGGGCAAATGGAAGCTGTACGGGCACAACAGGTGAATGAAAAGGAATATCAAGCCAGTAAAGATTTATTACTTTCGTTGGAACCGAGATTCCCGGATATAGATAAAAAAAATGAATGGCTACTCAGTCAGATTATTGAAATTTATAAAGATGCTAATATGTCCCCGGATGTGTCAGGTATGCCGACGGAAGATGCCTCCAATGCATCTTACGTGGTTTCCTCCGTACAAACCACTTCCGTAATGGGTTTTGATAAGTTTGCCGAATTTTTGGCAGGTGTTGAAAATCGGGATGAATTTGTTAAAGTATCTGATATTACATTAGAGAAAGATACCAATCAAGATAATGTCGGAATGAATAAAATTTCTATGAAATTCAATACGGCCTTCCCGAAAGAAAAAGTGGCTAAGACGTTGTTCAAGAGTTGAGGGAATTGATATGAAAAATACATTTTTTCTGTTTCTTCTATTGGTCAGTGCCGGAATGGTGCAAGCGGCTCCCGGTGAGGCGGAGGTTGCGCTGATGGATGAGCAACCAAGGAGCCAAGCAATGGCTCAGGATTCGCAAAATGTTACTTCTGCTGATGAACAAGGGGAAGGATTTGTGGCGGCGCGCGAATCGGTAGACGAGAAAACTTCTGAAGCACCGAAAAAAGAACCTAAAGTTGTATATAATCCCAAAAATCATCGGGATCCAACTTTGTCTCCGGATGATTTATTGCTTTTGCAGCATCGTGAAAAACAGCGTTTGGCCGCTTTGGAAGCTGAACGGCAACGCAAATTGGCGGAGGAAAGAAAACGGAAAGAAGAAGAAGAACGCCGTAAACGGGAAGAATGGGAGAGAATCAAAGATCCTACCCGTGAAGTGCGTAATAAAATAAAGATCGGCGGGATTATTGGACAAGAAGTATTTATCGGCAGTAAAATTTATACGGTCGGAAATACGATTTATGGCGCTCGTATTGTAGCCGTTACTCCGGAAGAAGTAGTATTTTCTTATAAAGGCCATAAGTTTGTTCGGAAAGTGCAGTTGTAAAATTTAACAAAATTCATAGGAGGATTATGACAAATCGTTTAGCAGTTGTGGTGGCCGGTATGGCTGCATTTGGTTTAGTAAACACGGCAGCAGCACAAAGCCGTCAGACCTTGCCAAGTGACAATTCCATTACCGTCATGGAAGAACCCACCGTAAAACTGTCCGGCGAAACCGAATTGTACAAGGATGCGGAAGAGCCCTCTCCGTTAGACCGGAAAGTGTCTATTCGTGTATCTAATGTACCGATATCCGTGTTTCTCAACAGTATTACTACGCAGGCCAAAATTAACTTCATTATGAGCGAAGAATTCGCTAATAAGAAAGTTACGGCCTCGCTGACCAGAGTGACCGTACGTGAAGCGTTAGACACACTACTACGTGTGCACGGGCTTGCGTATCAGCGTATCGGAAAGAGCGATAGCTATGTTGTAACGAAACGTTCCAGCGACGCTCCGGACACTATTACCAAAATTTATACGCTTAGCTACATTTCGCTTCAGGGTATTGGTTCTGCTTCCAGTGAGATGAACAGTATCATGCCGCAAAATGTTTCTAGCAGTGGTGGTGGCGGTTATTCTTCTGGTAGTGATACATCTTCCGGTACTACGGGATCCTCTTCTATGGGCACGGTTGGTGGAAATAGTGGTGGAACCTCCGGCGGAGCTGAGATTACGTCCATTATCCAAAGCATGTTATCTTCGGTGGGACGCATTGCTGTCGATCCTCGCACCAACAAATTGATTATTACCGATGTGGCTGAAGTGTTCCCGCAAATAGATAATATCTTAGCTGAATTGGATATTAAACCTCCGCAAATTTTAATTGAAGCTCAAATTGTGGAAGTCAACAAAACCAGTGGCTTGAACTTGGGCTTTGAATATGGTGGTCAAGATGGTACCTTGATTACAGCCACGGCGCCTAAGCGGAAATGGACCTTGGATTATATCAAAGGTCGGAACTCGTTGGGCCAACGTATGAGAGGCTGGAATTATATTTTCCCGAGCAATGCGGAACTTGATAGTGGTGATTCCGGTGGCGGTGATTCCGGCGGTGATTCCGGTGGTGATTCCGGCGGCGGTGAAGATTCCGGTGGTTTACTTGACTTTTCAGCCTTTAACATCGTACTTAAGAGCTTATTGACTCGCGGTGAAGCTAAATATTTGGGTAAACCGAAAGTTGTCACGTTGAACAACAAAACAGCTACGATTACTACTGCCACAGATGCTACGGTCGGATTTACACAAAGTTTATCTGGTAGTGGCGGTACGGAAATGGCTACATCTTCCGCAGAACGTAAACGTGTGGGTTTAACGTTACAAGTTACTCCGCAGGTAAACCGTGAAGGGTATGTAACCCTATACGTGCAGCCCTCCTATTCTGATTTGGTAAGTTCTGGGTTTGATAACACCAAGGATACTACCACTCGTGCCACTTCTACGTTGGTACGTGTTAAGAATGGGCAAACAGTGGTTATCGGCGGCTTGCTCACTTCCCGTGAAACGGAACAAATTCGCAAAGTACCGCTTTTGGGTGACATCCCGATATTAGGGTGGTTGTTCACCAGTAAGAGCACTTCTAAGAGCACAACTGACCTTGTCATCTTTATTACGCCTACCATCTTGGCGGAATAAATAAAATCTAACCTATTGCCTGCCCCCGTTTATCGGGGGCAGGTAGTGGAATGAGGTATTATTTAGGGGAATAGGAAATGGCAAAACTGTTACATGAAATTCTAATTGATCAGGGTACGCTTACACCGGAACAAGTGAAACGTTCACAACTCTACGCCAAGCAGAATAATATTCCGTTTGCTGATGCCGTAGTGAAGATGGCCTTTGCTTCAGAAGAACAAGTAACAATTGCGTTGTCCAAACATTTTGCCATACCCTATGCTTCTAAAGAGAATGGAATTTTAGCACCAGAAAAAGAGCAAAATTTACAAAAAATCATTCCGGAAAAATTTGCCCGTGAAAACATGGTCATTCCGCTATTTGTGGAAGATGATGCTTTGGCCGTTGCTTTGACGGATCCAACGAATTTATTTTTGTTGGAAAATATCAAAATGATGTCCGGCAAGCAAGTACAGCCGTTTATTACCAGCAAAAGCCAAATTTTAAATGCGATAGATACATTTTACGCTTCTACTAACTTACTAGAAGAAGTTATGAATGAAGCTATCAAGCCACAAGAAGATGTGATGGCCAATGCAGAGGCAGATGAGGAAGTCGCCGAGACGGGGGTGCTAGATTTAGATAAAGTTTCGCCGAATACTTCCCAATACGTCAAACAGGTAAACGCCATTTTACGTCAAGCTATTTCGGAGCGTACTTCTGATATTCACTTGGAAATGTTTGATGAGCGCGTATCGCTCCGCTTCCGTATAGACGGTTCTCTTTACGAACGTACTCCACCGGCTAAAGAATCCGTAAATGCAATTATTTCTCGTATTAAAATTTTGTCCAAATTGGATATTGCCGAAAAGCGTTTGCCACAGGATGGCGCGTTCACAATTCGTTACCAAAACCGTTCCATTGAAGTCCGTGTATCTGTCTGTCCGGCCGTGTTTGGAGAAAAACTCGTACTTCGTATCTTGGATAAAGGTACGGGGGAAATGAATATCGATAAGTTAGGATTTGAACCGGAACAGAAAAAGGCCTTCTTGGAAGCGGCCAATCTACCACACGGACTTATCTTCTTGACGGGGCCTACCGGTTCTGGTAAATCTACCACATTAAATGCCGTATTGACGACGATCCGTACGCCGGAGCTTAACTTTATGACGTTGGAAGATCCGGTGGAATACAAACTGGCCGGTATCAGTCAAGTGCAGGTTAAACCGGCTATCGGGCTCACATTTGCGGCAGGGTTACGTTCGTTCTTGCGTCAAGATCCGGACGTTATTCTGGTGGGGGAGGTCCGCGATAACGAAACTGCGGAATCCTGCTTGAAAGCTGCTCTTACGGGTCACTTGGTGCTTTCTACATTACACACGAACGAGGCCTTGGGTGCCGTTCCGCGTTTGATTGATATGGGGATGGAACCTTTCTTGTTAGCCAGTTCACTGGCGTTGGTGGCGGCCCAGCGTTTGGTGCGTATATTGTGCCCTTACTGTAAAGTCCCGCACATTCCGGATTCGGCTACGCTAGCCACTATTATTCGGGAAGGGCGTCTCAATCCACGTGACCAAAATTCTTGGACGTTCTTCAAATCAGTAGGTTGCCCGAAATGCTTTGGGACCGGATTTATGGGTCGACGTGCTATTTACGAAGTGTTCCGCATGACGGAAGAAATGCGTAATATTATTTATAAAACACAAGATTTGGTGGAATTGAAGAAAGCTGCGGTGCGTTCCGGAGCGTTTAACTTGCGCGCTAACGGTTGGCGCAAAGTAATTCGTGGTCAGACCACCATAGACGAAATTTTAAGTATTACGACGGCGGATGAATAAGTCCGTCTGGGAATGGCTCGGTCGGAGGGGCCTACCTTGAAAAAAGTGGGAAAATATTTATGCCGAAATATACATATACAGTAAAAGATCCTGATGGTAAAACACTGCGCGGTTCCATTTCTTCGGATAACCAAGAGAAGGTTATTCTGGCTTTGCAGCGCAAAGGATATTTGGTGTTGGATATCCGGGAAGGCGGTGGTGGTATTTTTAGTAGTGACACTAATACGACGCGCAAACGCGGACGTAAAGTGCCTGGACACGTGTTGGCCTTCTTCGCGGAACAGTTGTCTACTCTTATTGCCGGCGGTGTTCCGTTGGTGCGTGCTGTATCGTTGTTAGGGGAGTATGCTTCTAACCCTACGTTAGGGTATGTGTTAACACAAGTTGCCAAGGATATTTCAGGTGGTCAATCGTTGCACGAAGCTTTGGCACAACATCCCAAAACATTCGGCCATATTTGGTTGTCCTTGGTGGAAGCCGGTGAAATGGGTGGTCAATTAGCAGATACCTTGATGCAGATTTCTCTGTACACGAAAACCCAAGAAGGGATGAAAAGTAAAATTATCACAGCGGTAACGTATCCTGCTATTTTGGCATTATCATCCGTTGGGGTATTGATTTACTTTATCATCGGTATCGTGCCGACGTTTGCCCAAATCTTTGAAGATTTTAACTTGGAATTGCCATTCATTACCTTGGCTGTGTTGAAGGTGTCCAGTATTTTGGTCAATCACGGTATAATGATTCTTTTCATGATGGCGTTTCTGTTTGTAGCATTTCGGTTTTACATTAAAACAACCGATGGGCAGAAACGTTGGCATGCGTTCTTATTGTCCATGCCTCTCTTCGGTAATTTCTTGAAGAACATCTATTATGACCGAATGCTTTCTACTTTGTCTACACTACTTCGTAGCGGTGTAACAATTTTGAACGCTATTTTGGTATTGGAAGAATCATTTGACGGTAACGTTATCATCCAAAACGCACTTAAAGTGGTTCGCGCCGAAGTAGCTGCCGGGCGGTCTATTTCCGAATCTTTCCGTTCTACAGGGGTTTTCCCCGGTCTTATGACGGAAATGATGTTGATGGGTGAAGAATCCGGTAAATTGCCTAGCATCATCTCCACGTTATCTAAATTTTATGCTGATAACGTAGAGCAGTTTATTGCCCGTTTCTCTGCGGTAATTGACCCTATTTTGATTTGTGGTGTCGGTGTGTTAATCGGTATTATTGTGGCATCCATTTTCTTACCGATTTTCAAACTGTCTCAAATCGGCGGCGGCAATTAGCCGGTTGCTCTAGACGGTAAAGGCGTTTGCAGATTGTAACGAGTACTTGAAAATTGCACCCATTTACATTATACTAGGAAAAGGGACTCTTATGGGGGAGGTTTTCCTCCATTTGGGAGGCAGTTATGAAACAACGTAAAAGAGGTTTTACTTTATTAGAGATTTTAGTAGTCATTGTGATTGCTATGTCTGCATTGTTGATCGGCGTTCCGATGTATAAACGTTCGCAAGATGTTGCTCATTACAATACGGCGTATGGAATACTGACGGAGTTATATACGGCGGTAGAGGCGTTAAAGCGGGATTTGGCAGAGGAAGACCCGGATAGAACTTGGCCCCTTCATGTTGATGGTTTAAGTCAATGGCCTTTTTATGTTCGTTTGGAGAAGTGGCAAAATACGAGCAGCCGGGACTATATAAAAGCGCGGGATGCCGCCACGTTAAAGGAGCTAAACACGGATGATTTATTGGGGTATGCGCTCTTTGCCCGCGGGTATATGCAACCGGTACACTATACCGGTACGACTAGTATGGGTAATTACGGTAGAGTCGGTGATTATCACAAGTATATTTTTTCCATTATGGTTACTACGCCAGCGTATATCGCTGATACAGAAGGGCGCGCAGCGGCCTGGGGAGTTAGGATGACCATTCCGAATGCTTCGGATGCGCAGTTTATCGGGCAGCGTCATAGACAGAGAACGATATGGTGTAACCAACTTGGACAAGTGGGGTATTCAAGTTAAGAAATACTACCGATTCGCAGTTTGTTGGGTTGCGCCACAAGACTGCAACGATGTGGAGTAACAAATTGGGGCAAGTATCCACTCAGTACTAGGAGAGCTGGGGTATATGAACAATAAAAAAGGTTTTACATTACTTGAATTACTGATAGCGGCAACCATTATTGGTATATTGGCGTTGTATGCGACTGTGTCCTACCGTAGCAGTGAAACCGAAATTCGCATTTCGGCAGCCAAGGGCAAAATTGATGGGCTTGCTGTGGCAGTGCAACGTTTTCGGATGGATCATCCGCGTGGCATTCACTTTTCGGGCTTGATGTCAAATGTAACTGATGCTTCTGCCAATTGCGCGCCAAATTCCAGTGAGCCCACTAAATTAATTACGTGTGAAGTAGTAGAGAACGGCGGGTGGGATGACCCTTTGATGTTTTATTATGTTTGTGACGGAAAAACGAACGAATGTGCATCTTCTCCGGTGGCTAATCCGCTTGCCTGTATGCGGGGGAAAAATCACGACCGTTTGCCCAATCGTTATCGGCAAGATCATGGGTATATTTATTGTGTAAACCTTGAGACAAAAGGTGAAACTATGGGGAGCGATAATTGATTATGAAAAAAGGGTTTACGCTTATGGAAATTTTGGCAGTGCTGTTGGTGATTGCCGTAGTGGTATCTATGGCAGTGCCTATGGTGCGCTCAGCACGGTTTGAAGTGAAGAACTCGCAGGCCAAAATTGCTGCCAAAAAAATGGCGGAAGCAGTTAAAAATTATTATCAATTTTCCCATGGTTACCAAATACAGGGTTGTTTTTCACCGACAGAAGATGACGTAATTAACATTGACACCCTGGCGGCTTGGCAAACAGAGGACACTGTCACTTGTACGGATTTTGCGTCGGGAATTCCTCCTGGGCCTGGAAACCACACCTCTAATGTGGACCAGTTATTTGCGTGTGGTTTTTTGAAAAAGAAAGATTTTGAGTCACTCCCGTATCAATTTTGCACGAACAAAAATAACTCTATTGCCGCGTCTTTGGATAACCCGGCTACGCTAGTAGATCGTTTGTATGTAGTGGCCGCGGCCGTAAGTGAGCAAGCCGGCAGAAAATTTTTTAGAGGCAATAATCCTACGGGGCCACTGAAGGGATATATTTACGTAGACGGACGGATGGAAGCATTGGATACGTATGATTAAAGGGGCCGGCTATGATGAAAAACATACTAAAGAATAGAAAGGGTGTCACTTTGTTGGAAGGGTTAATTGCATTGGGGTTACTGGCTGTGGTAACAGCCGGGACGTTTGGTTTGTTGCTTTCCATGGCAAGGACCTCGCAGAGCGATCTACGTGAAGAAATGGTCTGGGCCGTAGAACGGGCTAATGAACGGTTACAGATGTATGTTGGGCTCAGTAATGATGACATAGATGACTTGCCGGAGGAGGAGCGCTTTTTGTGTAGTACGGATACGTATCCCCATCCATTAGCCGAAGGAACAAATCATAATATTCAATGTATGTTGCCTCCTGTTTGTGATGCAAATAATTCTTCTTTTGTGTATAGTGTTACTGATAGCATCTCACTTGCTCCAACCACGGTATTGCCGCAGAATGACCGGGTGGATAATATGAATACCGTCGATTATACATATAAGAAGATCCATTTTTCCATTACATGTAACGGGTTTAAATTATGAAAAATAAAAATGGTTTTACACTAACGGAAATTCTTCTGGCGGTTATGATAGTGGCTCTAATCGGAGTGGCGTTGGCCTCACTAACGACGTCTTCCACCCGTTTTAGTACCTCAGGTCGTGCTCGGGTAGTCACGCGTAATGCGATGTCTTCGTTTGTGCGGCAATTGCGCCAGGATGTTCACGAAGCCAGCCAAGTATTATATGTAAGGGGACCATTCGATTATCCTCCTCTTGCAAATAGCGGTCCGGGGATTCAAACGCTCTCTACAACGCCGTTATTGGCTTTAGCCAAAAATGTTGATATAGAGGGGGGAGCTATTGATGATAACCAGGAAAAGGTTTATGTTGTATACTGCTATTTTGGTAATCCGACTCTTAAAGAAGAGCCTGGCCGGACAGGGGCCAGTGGCCGTATATTGTATCCGGAAGGATCTGTCTTGGGCAGTATTCGGCGCCGAGTATACAAGGATGAGGAACCTCCATTTAATGAAACCGGAGAGATAAATTGTGGCAATGTAGTTGATCGAAAGTACTATACGGTCGCGTTGGAGTTTGTGAAATTTGTCCGACCGAACTTCGGTTATCCGTCTCCGCTTTTTTGGGTACCCGGCTACAGGAATTCAGCGTATAGCGTAAAGCAAGAAGATACGAACCGCGATGTTAATTTGGGAACGCAGTTGCATGTGAATCTAATTGTAGAGTTACCCAGTTTCCCCATCATTCATGAGGTGCTGGAAGAATCATTTATGTTACCTAACGGATACCGAGAAATACGTGAGTAAGAGGAATTATGTTGCATACTAAAAAAGGTGCTGCTTTATTGCAAGTTATAATTGTCACGGCTGTGTTGGCAAGTATGGTTATGATGGTGGCAAGAGCTAATTTTGCCCGTACTACATCCGCGCGGCAGACCCGCCGGAATGTTTCTGCCCAAATGTTGATCCAAGCTTGTCAAGCAGAGGTAAATACTTTGTGGAGTTTGAAAAACGCTGATGCATTTGCCCGTGATATGGCAGGATGTTGGATGACTTGTACGCCCGGTAGCAATGGGTGTACAACTTCCAACGCCTCCCGTGAGTATAATTGTGGGTCTCAGATAATAGATGGAGTAACCTACAGTATCAGTGCAACCTTTGAGGAGCCGGATGAAGGAGAAACGGGTCCTTGCCAAATCAAATACGAATTGACGGATAATCAGACCGGTATTCGCGAGGTCGTATTGTAAATTTCATGAAACATTCCTTTTGGATAGTGTTGGTTTTATCAAGTTTCGTTCCGTCGTATGGTCAGGGGGCGTTATCTTCTTATGGGAAGATAACGCCTTCTGCATATTCGCGGCATGCTTTTGCAGCAAAGGAACCACCGCAATCCAGTGTTGATTTAGTCAAAAAATTACCGCAGACAGAATTTGCAAACACGAAACAAGAGCAATCCTCGGCAGATTCTCAAGAGCAAATACCTACTACCGCCAAACAAGAGAGTTCTCCAACAACGGATGCCACGACGTCAGCGGTCACTACTCCTAAAAAACTTTCTCCTGCTGCGGCTCAGCGTGTGGCTGTAGCCAAACAAAAACGGGAAGAAGTTGCTTCGCAGGCGGTTGAAAAAAAAGAAGATTCCGCTGCCCCATCAGATTCTCAATCAATTCCCCCAGATTCACAGGCCGTTGCGGAAGATGAAGAGTCTGCTGCAGATGCCGAATTGGAGTTGGCCGTCAAAATGTTGGAAGAATCTAAAAAGAAAGCACAATCCATGGACCGCCCTATCCCGCCGTCAGCTGCCCAGAACCGGCCGAGCAAAGTGCCTGTTCCAAATAGAAAATTTAATCCTAATGAATTTCGTCCGGGGGTGACTTGGCAAGAATCTAAAAGTACTCATTTTGACATTTATACGCAAAAACGTTCCGCCGGGATTCCGTCGGCAAATATGTCTATGACATTTGAAGCTGCCTATCAAACATTGAGGCGATTTATTCCATGGATGATGTCGGATCGGGTGCGTGTTTTTATTTACCAAGACCACGCTTCTTATCTTCGCCATGAGCCCAATGCCAAAGCTTGGACGCGTGCTTTGGCGTATCCTACCCGGGGAGAAGTGGTAGTGTATGACGAACCGGGAAAACAGCGCGAACTAAAGGAAGTTTTTACACACGAATTAACACATATTTTTACCCAGCAATTCTTTGATAGCCATAAAACCGGACGTATTATGACTCCCACCTGGCTGGATGAAGGATTGGCCGTCTTTATGGAAGATCAAACGGCGGGTGCAAAAGGAGGCCCGTGGGCCCGTGATTTGCGGGTGCTTCATTTGCGTAGGGATCCTTCTCAAGAGAAACAAACTTTTGGTTCAACTTCTTTGTTCAGCCCTTCTCCTTTTGGACGTCGTCGTGCACCGTTAGGTACAAAAAGACGTGGCAAGCCCGTACATTTACTTCCTTTTGAAACCTTCATGGATGAAGGATCATTATCGGTGGCGGAAACACGTAACCAATTGCAAACTTGGTATTTGCAAGCGTATGCCATGGTGCGTTTTTTGTTAAATCCGGCGGGGGGGACGTCTCCTTCCAATCGGATGCAATTTGAACAGTTTACCCGCCTTATTGCGCAGGGGGAAGCAAAACGGGATCCTTCGAATGGATTTCTAGTTAAAGATTCCCGCGGTAAAACGGTGTATGAGCCCTACTCTGTTGAAAAAGCATTAGGGCGTGCTTATCACTACAACAACCGTACTAATTTCGAAGATAATTTCTGGCGTTGGATAGGAGAACGCTAGTTCGTCATATTTTATTTCTAAAAATTGCAAAATATACTACAATATTACCGTATGATTATACCTACTATTATTGAAAAAAACGTTGGATATGATATTTTCTCCCGCCTACTTAAAGACCGTATCATTTTTGTGGGTGGCCGCGAAGGCGAAGTAGATACCGCCAGTGCCAATATGATTATTGCCCAGCTGTTGTACCTGGATGCAGATGATTCCAGCCGGGAAATCAATCTTTATATTAATTCCCCTGGCGGACTAGTGACGGCGGGGCTGGCTATTTACGACACTATGCAATTTATCAAAGCTCCGATTACCACCATTTGTATGGGACAAGCGATGAGTTTCGGTGCGGTTTTACTTGCGGCTGGCTCCAAAGGGAAACGTTACGCTTTACCGCATGCGCGGATTATGATTCACCAACCACTCATTTGGGGTGGTGGAATTTCCGGCCAGGTAACGGATATTGAAATTGAAGCCCGCGAATTGCGCGACAACAAAGAACACTTGTTGGATATCTTGGCAAAACATACCGGACAAGATAAAGAAAAAATCCGTCAAGATAGTGAACGGAACTATTATATGTCTGCGCAAGAGGCCAAAGAATACGGCTTGATTGACGAAGTATTGGAACTGAAAAAATAAAATCTTAAAAAAACAAAAAAGGCCTTCTCTTGATAGAGAAGGCCTTTTGATTGAATTGGTATTGGAGACGGGAGAAATAAATATGAAACAAGCAAGCGGTTCCAATAGTAAAGTATCCCAATCAGTTTATTGCAATAACAAAAGAAGTTTTGCTCTCATTGAATTATTGATAGCTTTTTCTGCCATCAAGAGCTGCTTGTAATTATTTTAAAATTAGCAATCGCTTGTAAATCTTGCTAGTTTTCAATCAATTTGATACAATATATGCAATATAGGTAACGCGCAAACGGGGGGAAAAATCGTTTTCGCGTTGTTAATAAGGAGAAAATTTATGGAAGAAATTAAGAAGACCACCATTTCATTGCCTACAGTTGTTCCGGCGGTGGCTATACGGGATGTGGTTATGTTTCCCGGAATGAGCCTGCCTTTATCGGTGGATCGAAATAAATCTATTGCGGCAGTAGAATTAGCCCTTAGTACGCCCGAAAAATATATTTTAGCTGTCACACAAAAAAACGCAGAAATAGATGACCCGCGTGAACAGGATATCTATCACTTTGGGGTAATTGCACAAATTACGCAAAATTTGAAAATGCCTGATGGCTCTATGAAAATCTTTTTGCAAGGTTTAGTACGTACCCGCGTGCATACGTTAGAAATGAATCAAGCCGTTGGGGCTTGGTTTGCCAATGTGGAATATATTGAAGAAGAAGATGATAATTCCCCTGTAGTACAGGCCCTGATGCGTAAGGTATTAGATGAGTTTGATCACTACGCCCGAGTATCTCACCGGATTGCTGTTGAAGGAGTTTCCTTCTTGCGGCAAATCAACGACGCTTCTAAATTGGCAGATACGGTGGCTTCCAACATGTTAGTTAAAGCACCGCAACGTCAGGAAATTTTGGAAGCGGTACACGTCAAAGATCGGTTAGAAAAAATTTTAAAGCTTATTACCAGCGAAGTGGAAATCTTAGGATTGGAAGAAAAAATACACTCCAAGGTACGAGCGCAGATTGAAAAAAATCAAAAAGAATACTATTTGAATGAGCAAATGAAAGCCATCCAAAAAGAACTCAGCCAAAAGGATGATTTCCAAAAAGAATTGGATGCTATGCGGGCCAAAATCAAAAAAAACGGATTACCGTCGCATGCTAAAGAGGCTGCGGAAAAAGAGATTGAAAGGTTGGCTAAAATGGCTCCTTTCTCTCCGGAAGCCACCGTGTCGCGTACCTATTTGGATTGGTTGCTCAATATGCCTTGGAATAAAACAACGAAGGATGTGTTGGATTTAAAAGCCGCTAAAAAAATTTTAGATGAGGACCATTTCGGGCTAGAAAAACCTAAAACCCGTATTTTGGAATATTTGGCCGTAAGCAAATTAACCAACGGCTTGCGCGGGCCTGTATTGTGTTTCGCCGGGGCTCCTGGTGTGGGAAAAACTTCCTTAGCCAAATCTATTGCCCGAGCTATCGGACGAAAATTTGTACGAATGTCATTAGGAGGGGTGCGGGATGAAAGTGAAATCCGCGGGCACCGTCGTACTTATATTGGGTCTATGCCGGGGCGTATTATTCAGGGGTTAAGTAAAGCTAAAAGTGCTAATCCGGTATTTCTATTGGACGAAATTGATAAGATGGGATCCGATTGGCGCGGTGATCCGGCGGCGGCTTTGCTGGAATTATTAGATCCGGAGCAAAACAAAGAATTTACCGACCATTTTTTGGATGTCCCGTTTGATGTGTCTAAAGTGCTTTTTATTACCACGGCTAATTCATTGAGCAATATCCCCACTACTTTGCGAGATCGTCTTGAAATCATTGATTTTGATGGTTATACCGAATATGAAAAACATGATATCGTGAAGAATTATCTATTGCCTAAACAAATGAAAATGCATGGATTAAAACCGGGGCAATTGGATATTTCTCAAGAAGCAATTTCTTTGCTTATGCGGGAATATGTACGGGAAGCCGGGGTACGCAATTTGGACCGCGAAATCGGTTCTCTGTGCCGAAAGGCAGCCAAAATGGTTGTGGAAGGAAAGAAAAAGGTGTTGGTAACGAAGGAAAATTTACATGATTTCTTAGGAGTTCCACGCTACGCCAATTTCGCTACGGAGGAGAATGGTATCGGTATTGCTACCGGCCTTGCCTGGACAAGTGTAGGCGGAGAAACACTCTCCATTGAGGCTACCAAATTGCCGGGTAAGGGGCAGCTTATCTTAACCGGGATGCTTGGCAATGTAATGAAAGAATCTGTCCGTGCTGCGTTAACGTATGCCAGAAGTCGCGGATATGGAGAAAAGGTAGATTTCGATAAAACCGATTTCCATGTTCATTTCCCTGAAGGAGCCGTACCGAAAGACGGGCCGTCGGCGGGGAGTGTGATTACCACAGCTTTGACGAGCTTGCTTACCGGTTTGCCCGTGAAAAAACATTTGGCGATGACGGGGGAAGTAACCATTACGGGACGTGTATTGCCAGTGGGTGGAATTAAAGAGAAATTTTTGGCTGCTTATCGCGAGGGTGTTAAAACTATTTTGTATCCGCATACCAATGCCAAAGATGTATCCGAAATTCCTGAACGCGTACGGAAAGATCTTATACTCATTCCAGTGAAACATATGGATGAAGTATTGCCGCTTGCTTTAGAGGGGTGGAAAGAATTCTCTGCTAAATTTACTAAAAAAACAGAACGGAAGACGGCGAAAAAAACAGGAGCTAAGAATCGCACCGAAAAGGTTTCGCCACGGAAAAGCGTAAAAGTAAACAGAAAGTCGGCAAAAAAGGTGAACCGCCCTCCCCAGAAAAAGCGTAAAAAATAATTAGTTTGGTTAATAAACAAAAAGTGCAGCTCTCTAACAGAGCTGCATTTTTTGTGGAATAAACTTGTTTTATATTTTATTTTTTAACAATCCGGTGTAAATACCGGCGTGTGTTTCCCGCAATAACCTTTCGGAGTCTCCATAACGCCCAACAGTTGGGGACAGTCATCAGGGTCATCATCAAAATAACTAATGCCCACATAAAGCGTGTGGAGGCATTGGCTTCAGCTGTACGTGAAATAGAATCGGCAATAGTCAAATCCCACGAAAAACTGGTTCCAATCCAACTGCCTACAAATACCAACGCAATAAACAAAAGCCGGGTTGGTGTGATGAGCTTATTACTTCCCTTGCATAGAAATTGAAGGGCTTTTTCTGTGTAATATCCCCATCCAATGATAGTGGTAAATGAAAAAGTAACAAGCGAAAAAATTAAGATGGGGGTGCCGATATAAGGCACCGTTTTGAAGGCACTGTTACACAAATTGGCAGCATACACTTGTGGATTTTGGTAGTCTCCGGCTAATACGATAACAAGCCCGGTAAGCATACAAATAAATATTGTCCAAAAAACGGAGGTGGCCGATACAACTGCCATTTGCGCGGCACTGCGGGTTTTGGCCGCGGCAGCAGCCATAGAGGCACTGCCCAGTCCGGCTTCTGTAGTTAAAACGGCTCGGGTGACTCCGGCGGTCAAAACCGGAATTAAACTGCGTATAAGTGCAATAATCCCTACGCCGGCCGCTCCTCCCAGGGCTGCTTTTCCGGTGAATGCACTGGTTATAATTAGTAATAAAACATTAGGTAATTTTGTAAAATTCATTCCGATTACAATTAACGCCAATAATAAGTAAAGTCCTCCCATGATGGGTACAAGCCATTCCGAGTAGGTGGCAATACGTTTCAATCCTCCCAATACAACGGCTGCTGTCAAAGCGGCTACAGCTGCTCCTACATACCACGGATTTAGGTTATATCCTTCCCGTAAAGCATCTGCGATAGAGTTAGCTTGCAGGGCACTACCGGCCGTTAATCCCATAATCAGTGTGCCGGCTGCAAAGATAAAAGCTAAACATTTACTCTTTAAGATACGGGATAAATAATACATTGGACCGCCTACATATTCACCATCTTGAAGTTGTACTCGGTATTTGAAGGCAACTAAACATTCGCAGTATTTAATGGAAAAATTGAAAAAACCGGCTACCAATATCCAAAATAAAGCTCCCGGGCCGCCTTCAGCCACGGCCGTTGTAACGCCGATAATACTGCCTGTGCCGACGGTGGCTCCAATCATTACGGCTAGGGAGCCAAAACTACTCACCATTCCTTCGGAATCTGCTTTTGCGATGGATAATTTAATGGCGGGAAACAAGTAGCGTTGCAAGAAATTTAATTTGAACGTAAAGTAAATTCCCAGTGATAATAAAAAGAATATCATGGGCGGGCCCCAGATTAAGGCGTTAAATTCGTTCATGATTTGATAGGCAGTAGAAACATTAGGTGATGAAAAAAAGGCACCGACGGCGTGGTACAGATTTGTTAAACTTTCCATGGCAATTCTCCTTCAAAATGGGTACAACCTAAAAATTTTATCAAAAAATAAGTTCTGTGTACAAAAAATACATAACGGAAGGAAAATCCCTTTCCAAGCCGGCTTAATATGATATATAATTTAAACATAGGAAGATGTATACACTTTCTGCAAGGAGAACGGGTGCTATGAAAAAAATTTTAATTGTATGTGCTGCCGCGTTATGTGTGGCTGCTTGCTCCAACAAGACTTCCAATACCAGAGCTGACGCTGAAGGGAAAACTGTTTATTACACAGCCGAAGCGGCTAATGCCAACCAGGGCAAAAATGCTAAATATCAAATTATTGACCAAGAGTTTGACAATATGTTAGCCCCGGATTCGGATTACGACACCCTTTCTGATTACGAATTACAGGCTTGTGGTTCCTCTTATTTACCGCCGGCTGAAAAGCTTAAAAAACCGCAGGTTAAAAAAGCAGCTGTTTCGGCGGCGAAATCAGCGGCGGCTTCTACTAAGGTAACTAAGAGCAAAAAGGTTACTAACAATACAAATATTTACTACATTGATGGGCCTGCTCCGGCCACCCCGGTGCGGACTTCCTCCACCTCTACAACGACCACTTACTCTAGTGATGGTACCGTAATCAGTACGACTACGAAATAACGGCGTATGCTTAAGACGCTAGAGAAAGAAGCTGTTGTGATGCAGGAAGCCCAGCGCTTGTATAAGGTCTTGCAGGGAGTATCCAAGACCAAGGCTGAAAAATGGGCTTGGGAAGATTGCTTAGCAGCGGCTCCTTACACGTTGGCGATTAATCGTTTCAAAAAAGAAAAGAACGCAGTTATCTTGGCACATTCTTACACAACGCCGGATTTGGTATATGGTGTGGCTGATTTTAGGGGGGACTCGTACGAATTAGCGTTAAAGGCACGGGAATCTTCGGCGGATATTATTTTGTTTGCCGGGGTTTGGTTCATGGCGCAAACAGCTAAATTGATTAATCCTTCTAAACGAGTATTAATTCCTGCTGGGAAAGCCGGATGTACGTTGGCAGATTCTATGACGGGAGAACAAGTTCGTCAATTACGGCGAGCCCACCCAGGGGTAACGGCGTTATGTTATATTAACAGCACGGCAGAAGTGAAGGCTGCTTGTGATGTCTGTGTCACTTCGGGAAATGTATTTGATATTGCCCAAAAAATGCCGGGAGATGAACTCATTTTTGTGCCGGATATGTTGATGGCTGAAAATTTAGAAAATGAGTTAAAAAAACGCGGAACGCCCAAAAAAATCATTGCTAGCGGTGGTTCGTGTTGCGTGCACGATAAATATAGGCCGTCTGATGTACAAATGCTGCGGGCAAAATATCCCGGGATACGCGTGTTAGCACATCCGGAATGTGCGGCGGAAGTTTGCCAATTGTGTGATTACGTGGGAAGTACCAAAGGGATGGTTTCGTACGTAGCCGCTTGTACGGATAAAATTTTTGGGATGTTTACAGAATTTGGATTGGTCAACCGATTGGAAGCCGAATATCCCGATAAAACTTTTGTTTGGCCTTTTGGTGTATGCAGTTATATGAAAAAGAATTCACTCATTAATACGTTGGAAGCATTAGTGGATCCGCGGCCCGATCAGGTGGTGGAAGTGAATGAGAACGTAGCTGTACAGGCCAGAAAATCTATAGAGAAAATGTTTGAGTTAACAAAATGATATTGGATAAAATAGTAGAACTTGCATTGGAAGAAGATTTAAGCTTGGGGGATATCACCTCGGATACTATTTTTGCCCCGCAAGATAAAGCATTGGCCGTCATAACGGCTAAAGAAGATTTAGTTTTATGCGGATTGCCTACCGCGCGCGAAGTTTTTGAAGCTGTAGATCCTACTGTTACTTTTAAACCGTTGGT
>CACYBL010000070.1 GCA_902772695.1 uncultured Elusimicrobium sp. | reverse complement strand
TTAACGATTAAAGTGAATAAGAAAACGGAAGTTATTGAGGATGCCAAATTTGAAACTTTTGGTTGTGCCAGCGCAATTGCATCTTCCTCCATGCTTACGGAGATGGCCAAAGGAAAAACGTTAGAAGAAGCCTCTAAAATTACTAACCAGGATATTGCCGATGCTTTAGGTAGTTTGCCCGCCGAGAAGATGCATTGCTCGGTAATGGGGATGGAAGCATTGGAGGCAGCTATTAAAAGCTACCGCCAGGGCGGAAAGCCGGTTATATTTGAACAACAGGAAGAAAAAATTGTCTGCCGGTGTTTTAATGTGTCAGAAGAAGCTATTATTAAAGCCATTCGTTTGAATCATTTAACAACGGTGGAAGATGTAACTCATTTTACCAAAGCCGGTGGTGCGTGCGGGCGTTGTAAGGGTGAGATTCAAAAAATTTTGGAAAAGGTAAACGGAGCTAAAGAAAGTGCAGCGCCGGTCCAAAAACCATTTGCTGAATTAACTATTGTAGAGAAAATCAAAGCGGTAGAAAAAGTGTTGGAAGAGGAGATCCGCCCTAAACTAAATATGGATGGTGGCTCTGCCGAGTTGGTAGATTTGTCCGGTTCTACCGTTAAAATTCGGTTAGTGGGAATGTGTAGTGGATGTGTGAATGCCTCTGCTACCATTAAAAATTTTATTGAAAAAACATTGCAGGAAAAATTAGACAAATCCCTTTCCGTGGAGCAGGCCTAATTTATGAAGGAAATCTATTTAGATAATAACGCTACTACTCGTTGCTATACACAAGTGGTGGAGGCCATGTTGCCTTATTTTAGTGAAAAATATGGGAATGCTTCCAGCATGCATAGTTTTGGCGGAGAAAATCGTCATGCTGTTGAACATGCACGGGAACAAGTGGCGGCCTTGCTTAATGCTGCTTATGCGGATGAAATTATTTTTACATCTTGTGCTACGGAAAGTAACGATTCGGCTATTTTTTCGGCAGCTGAATTATTCCCGGATAAAAAACATATTATTACTTCTTCGGTGGAACATCCTGCCATACTGGAGCCGTGCCGTGTATTGGAAAGCCGTGGGTGGCGAGTGGATTACATCGGAGTAGATCAAAACGGATGTTTTGATTTTGAACATTTTAAACGTGTGCTTGACGACAAAACGGCACTTGTATCTGTGATGTGGGCCAACAATGAAACGGGAACTATATTCCCTGTGAAAGAAATTGCACAGCTGGCCCACGCTCATGGGGCTTTGTTTCATACAGATGCGGTACAAGCAGTGGGTAAAATCCCGGTAGATGTACAAGCGATTGGGGCAGATATGTTGTCTCTTTCCGCCCACAAATTTCATGGCCCCAAGGGAATCGGAGCCCTTTATCTTCGACGGGGGGTACGTTTTGTTCCGTATTTGATTGGGGGCCATCAAGAAAAACACCGCCGGGCCGGTACGGAAAATGTTCCGTATATTGTGGGAATCGGGCAAGCGGCCGAAATGGCTCAAGCGCGATTACAAGATGGTAGTATGGAACGGATGGCTGCCTTGCGTGATAAATTGGAGCAGGGTATTGCAGCTACTATATCAGACGTAAAAATTAATGGAGACGTACAACATCGTGTGCCCAATACTACGAACATCAGTTTTGGATATATTGAAGGCGAGTCTATTTTGATGTATTTGAATGACTTTAATATTTGCGCTTCATCCGGTTCGGCTTGCACTTCAGGTTCGTTGGAACCGTCTCATGTGTTGCGTGCTATGAAAGTACCGTTTCAATTTGCGCATGGTTCAATTCGTTTTTCATTGTCAGATCAAACGACTCAGACAGATATAGACATGGTGCTGAAAGAGCTACCGCCAATTATTGAGCGGTTACGCAAAATTTCGCCGTTTTCTAAACAAAATGTTTGAAAAAGGTTTTTTAAGCTAAGTCTGAAGTAAAGAGCAGGTTATTTACTAAAGGAGAAATAACATATGAAAAAGGTAGTTCTCTTATTGACGGTGATGTTGCTCCCGTTCGTTTTAAGTGCCAAAGATACCGTTGTGTACCATACCAGTGATACACATGGTTTTTTCTATGCAAAAAAAGGGCAAGGCGGTTTTGCAGCTTTGGCGGCCGTAGTAAAAAATGGTCCTAAAAATTATTTACTTTTGGACAGTGGCGATTTTTCTAACGGTACGGTAGAGGCCAAAAATTCCAAAGGATTAAAAAGTGTGCAACTCATGAATGCACTTGGATATGACGCCGCTACGATTGGCAACCACGAATTTGATTTCAAAGATCCCGGGGTGGCTCCGATATTGGCTAATGCGAAATTTGCTATCTTGGCGGCGAACTTTTTTGAAGCGGATACGTTAAAACGTCCGGCACACGTATTGCCTTATAAGATGTTCAACCGTAACGGTGTGAAATTTGCCGTTATCGGGCTTGCCAACAGCAACCCGACTCAAGCCACGCAGAAATATACCTTTACCCCGCAATTGCGCGAGTTAGAGAATGTCTTGCCTGAAGTGGAAAAACAACATCCGGATGTAGTAGTTATTATTGTACATGATTCGTTTGCGGATGATAAGCACGGCATGCAGGGGCAATATGTGGCGGATATTGCACGTCAATTCCCGGGCCGCGTACATATTGTACTTGGCGGCCACGCACATAAGGTTTTCCAAAATCAATACCTTAATGGTACGTTATTTGTTGAAAGCGGGCGCTACTTGAAAAATGTCAGCAAGATAACCGTAACGACCGATGATAAAACTGGTAAATTTGTATCAGCCAAGTCCGAACTTATCCCTCTTAATATCAACAAAACAGGTCAAGATAAAGCCATTTTGAATTTGACCGAGTCTTTGCGCGAGCCCGGCGTAGATGAAGTGTTGGGATATACACAAGAACCTATGCCCAAACGAGCAGATAACCCTAAATTTTTAGATAATTCATTAGATAATTGGGTGGCAGATTTAGGCCGGCAGTATGCCGAGGTGGATGTCTTTATCAATAATACAGGTGGTACGCGCGTGGATATGCCACAAGGAGCAGTAACCAGACGTGATGTAATTGATATCCATCCGTTTGAAAACACGGTTACTAAAATGACCGTAGATGGACGAATGTTAAAACGTATTGTGAAAAGTGGTTTATCCAAAGGTCGTACTCGGTTTGCTTTTTCCGGATTAGCGGTTAATTTTGTTTATAATAAAAAAGGAAAAGTAAAAGATCTGCACATCTGGGTGCATAATCAACCTCTTGAAAACCGTAAGAAATATACGATTGCTACTAACTCTTTTATCGCGGAGGGCCGCAGCGAGGGTTTTGTGTTTAAATCTATTCCCGACCAGGATAAGGTGCGTGTAGGTGCCAAAAGTATCCGGCAATTAATAGAGGATGGGTTACGTCAAGGAACAGTGAAAGAACCCATTAAACCCGGGCCTGTGGGCCGCGTGGCAGAACGATAAGTATGCGCAAATATTACTTAACAATAGTAGTAGCGTTGTTAGTATGCTTATGGGGTTGTGCTCGACAAGAAACTGCCTATCTGGATGTTTTTTATACGGCAGATGCGGAAGGATTTTATCATAGCCGTCCGGAACCTCGTTTTGAAAATCGGGTGGCGGGCGGTTATGGAATTTTAAAATCATTTTTGAATCGCCAACAAGGATCCTTTTTATTGTTTGATGGCGGAAATTGGTTTGGGTCAACGCCGGCTTCTGCCCTTACGCAGGGGGCGTATGTGGCTTCTTTTCTGAAAAACATTCCCTATTCGGCGGTTTCACTTAGCGATAAAGATTTTACATACGGTTGGCCTGCTTTGCGCGGAACAGTGCGCGAGCTTGGCTATCCGGTGCTTGTGTCCAATCTTAAATTAGATAATCAAATTCCCTGGCCCCTACATGATTACCAAATCTTTACCCAGAATGGTATCAAAATTGGTGTGTTCGGGTTGGTAAGCCCTACGTTGATAGAAAATCATAAAACTCGGTTGACCGGATTTACAATACAAGATCCCGTTCAAACGGCAAAAGAAATGGTATCCTT
>CACYBL010000069.1 GCA_902772695.1 uncultured Elusimicrobium sp. | reverse complement strand
GGAAATGTTACGTATGTAGAAGTCGTTTCATACGATTTTGACGGTCAAACCCGTACAATAAAGTCTGATGTGGGGATGCCGTTTAAACCTAAAATGGGCACAATGCGCGAAGTAGGCGTGAATCCGGATGATATACAAAAAGCACGGGTCAATTCCGGTAGATGGTTTGGGGTAATTTTTGCGTTGGCTGGCTTATTGTTATGGTCATTGTTATTGGTTGCCGATAAGTTCCATTAAAAAGTTACCTTGTTCCGCGTACATATTCAAAGAATTGTTTAACGCGTTTGTCACACAGAATATCTTGTACCGAGATGTCATTTTAAAGAGTTAGAGGAAATGTTGTGCAAAAAAATATAGGCAAATCTATTTTTCTAGGTGGGCTGGTGGGTATTGTTTTCGGAGTCGTTTGGGATCAACTTACTCCGTTACCATATCTTGTATTTGGAATGGGGATTATCTTTTTATTTCTTGGAACGATATGGTGGTTTACCCGTCGGCAGGAAAATCCATTCGCAGCAGAAACTTCCACCAGTATGGCTTTTGCATTTTGGGGTATAAGCTTAGTAGCATTTTTGGTATTCTTTTTGTGTCGCTATTTCCCGGGTGTTTCTTTAGTCAGTATACTACCGGAACACTTACAGGATAGCCGGGTCATAAAGATTATATTTTTTATCGGATTGGGATTTATGGCACTGAGCATTAGTTTTTTTATTCATTTTTGTTGGTTCGCTAGCCAGTCCATACGTATATTGGGGAAAGTTACCTCCTGTGATACGTGTGTGCAGGATGGGAAAGAGATATATGCTGAAGTAATTTCCTACTGTGTGAGAGGCACGATGCACCAGGTAACCGGTTCGGTATGGACGCCACTTAAACCGACGATAGGAAGAGTGCGTACCGTATGGGTACGCCAAGATAATTTGGATAAAGCTCTTGTCTATTCTCTGCCGATAGTTTGTGTGTTTGGAGTATTTTTTATATTTGGGCTTGCTGTATTAGGGTTTATTTTTTATGTAGCATGAAGAGAAAATAATGAAAAAATGGATATACGCCTATTTTGTGATTATTTTTACTGCCTTGGGGTTGGATTTATACGTGGTTCAGGATCTTTCTTTCATGGCCGAGGTAATTGCAGTTTGGTTAGGGGGATGTCTGTTCTTTGGGTTTGGTTGGTTTTTTTATTTCTATGAATACGGGTTTTTCCGTAGAGCTATTATCGTGCCCGGTACCATTGATGCATATTACGGAAAGCGCAAATTCTCAAGCTATTCGGTTCTTGTTTCATTTAGTTTGAATGATACTATGCAAACCGTCCGGAGCGGTGTGTTGTCTTTCCTCCCTCCTTCAATCGGATCTATTTGTGAGGTAGGCGTGGACCCTGCCAATATATCAAGGATTCGTATCCGTTCGGGAAAATGGTTCTTTCCTTTCTTTTGTTTTATGTTTACTTTCCCCGGTTTTTTAGCATTGGTTAGCCCAGTATTTCCTCAGTAGTTTCCACCGCGCACATAACTGAAAAATTGTTTAACGCGTTTGTCACACAGAATATCTTGTACCGAGATATCCTTTTTTAAATGTACACCGTTAAGCGTGCGGCAACGGCTTAATGCTACGTACGTTTGGCCCGGGGCAAAGGCCCCTCGTCCAATATCCAAATAAATGTTGTCAAAAGTCAATCCTTGCGATTTATGTATCGTGATGGCCCAGGCCAGTTTAAGCGGATATTGTTTGAAAAATCCCTTTACTTTCGGCTCTAGTTTTTGGGTAAGAGCATTGAATTCATACCGTACATCTTCCCATACATGCGGCTCTACCTGGTATACGGCACCCTTTAATTCAATTTGAATAAAATTTTCGCCTAAATCATAGATGGTGCCAATATCTCCGTTGACCCAATTATCCGTATTGGTCAACATCATAATTTTAGCACCTTTTTTAAGTTTTAATTCACTCTCTGCCGGCGTGATTTTGGGATTAAACCCTTCGTCCAATATGGCGGTATATGTAAACTCCGGTCCCGGTAAGCGCGACAGGTAGTGTAAGTTACGCCAGGCAGCTTCGCGGTTAGTGGGAGATAAAATAATACAGTTATCAAATTTTTCAGGTAGTTCAAATGTTTTGTGTGTATTAAGCATATTATCCAGTTGCGGTTGGGTAATCTGCCCCTCACGGATAAGATTGAGTAGATGGGCAAAATCCGGATCTGCTTTTTGACGGAAAATACGTTTAAGTTCAAAAACTTCCAACGGCAGACGTTTTAGTACGTGGGCTTCAAAAAAATACGGACTTTGATATTCTTGCTCAAAGACATCAAACAGCCCGCTGGTTTGGTTTTCTTCCACGGGGGGAAGTTGAAATAAATCACCAAATAACACAATCTTTTTACCGCCAAACGGCAAGTCACTATGGGTGGAAAGCTGTAAAATATAGTCCATGGCGTCCAATAAATCAGCGCGTAACATGGAAGCTTCATCAATGATTATGGTATCCAATGCCTCTACGGTTTTGCGCGGCAAACGGTGCAAGTTGGCGGGGTCCAGTAAATTGCCGGGTTTCAACCGGAAAAACGAATGTACGGTTTGCCCGTGTACGTGAATAGCAGCTAAGCCGGTAGTGGCCAGAACTACTGTGTTTTGTGCAGTGTGTGTAGCAAAATACCGAAGCAAAGTGGTTTTGCCCGTGCCGGCCCGGCCCGTAATAAAAAGGAGCGGCTGTATGGCCGGTTTGGCTTCCAGAAACCGTAATGCGTCTTTAAATTCATCTGTTAAAATAATGGATTTTGTTTCTGCGGGCATACAGGTATTATAACTTTTCTAGAACCAAATAGTGTTTTTTTTACCCGGAGAAGAGTAGTCGTTTTTGTTACGATAGTGGCTATGACAGGGTCAATAGGAGTTGCTTTATTGATTAGTTTCTTAGCAGGTACTGCCACCATGATAGGGGCCGGTTTGTCGTTTGTTATCAAAAAAGAGAGTTTGGCGGCACTGGCAGTAGGGCTTGGGTTTTCGGCAGGCGTAATGGTATATGTTTCCTTTATGGAGTTGTTACCGCAAGCTCTTTCTTCGCTGCAAACATATCTGGGTTATAAATCCGGGGCCTGGATAGGAACAGGTATCTTCTTTTTGGGAATAGGGCTAGCGTGGGGGATTGACGGCTTTTTGCCGTCACACCATGTAGAAATGCATACCTTTGACCCGGCGGATAAATTAAAACGACTGGGCTTATTTACTGCGTTGGCATTGACGATACATAACCTTCCGGAAGGACTGGCTACTTTTATGGCTGCTTTAAAAAATCCGGCATTGGGGGGGAGTGTTGCGTTGGCAGTGGCATTACATAATATCCCGGAAGGGGTGGCTGTTGCCTTGCCGGTATTTCATGCAACGGGTAGCCGTAAACAGGCATTTTTATATAGCGCGCTTTCCGGTCTGGCCGAACCGCTTGGGGCGTTAGCCGGTTTTATCGTACTACGCCACTTTTTGCATGAAACGCTATTTGGGGTATTATTTGCGGGAGTGGCCGGAATTATG
>CACYBL010000068.1 GCA_902772695.1 uncultured Elusimicrobium sp. | reverse complement strand
CGCGCAGCACAACCGGCAATGGTACAGAAAGAAGTGGCACTTTTCATATCTAAACTATCAGTTACCAAAAGTCCCTTAAATCCCATTTTTTTGCGTAGCAAATCATTTAAAATCGGCTTGGAAAAAGTTGCTATATTCTGACGGTCCAGCGCAGGGTAGAGAACATGCCCTGTCATAATGCCGTCCACCCCTTGCTTGATGGCGGCTGCAAAAGGCGCTAAGTGAATTTTCTGCATTTGTTCATAGGAAGCATTGACCGCCGGAATTTTGTAATGTGAATCTTGCGCGGTATCCCCGTGCCCGGGAAAATGTTTGACAATGCTTAAAATACCGGCCGCCTGAAAACCATGTATGAGGGATAGTCCCATCTGCGTTACCTTGTTGGGATCTTCCCCAAAAGAACGCACACCAATAATTGGATTGTGTGGATTGCTGTTTACATCTAATACCGGGGAAAAATTGATGTGTATACCGGCGCGGCGCAGTTCCAATCCGGCCAAATAAGCCAACGAGGCGGTGGCATTTTCATCATCCGCAGCCGAAAGCATCATATTGGTGGGAAGATAATCAAACCCTAGGGTAATGGGAGTGTGAACGGTGCCCCCTTCGTAGTCAATGGAAATTAAAAGCGGAATCTGATGGGGACTTTTTTTCGCCCAGGATTGAAGTTTTTGTATCAATTGTTTTGTTTCTTCTAATGAATAGTTTCCCCATTGAATAAGCACACCGCCAATTTTCCCCTCTTCTATAGCCAAGCGGACCTGTTCCGCACTATCTACATCTACAAAAGCTACGAGTGTCTGCCCCAGTTTTTCTTCCAACGATAAATTGTCAAAGGTGGTGGCCGCCTGCACGAATGGCGATCCCCACCCTAGCATAACCAGCAGTAGCCAAAATTTCTTCATAGATTGATCTCCAAAATAGGCAATTCGGCGGGGGAAAATAGTCGCAAAGGAATTCCCCAATAGAACATTCCGGATGTAATGTAAAATGCCATTCCGTTTACATCAAATAATCCATAAACACGCGGAAATTGTAGCTTAACCAGATATTTGAAGGGCCAGATTTGTCCGTTATGGGTATGTCCGCTCAACATGAGATTGACGCCATTGTCAGCGGCTTCTTCCGCATACAAGGGCGTATGCGATAACAAAATAAGCGGTTGCTTTGGACGGGCCTGATTTAGCAGAGAGGCAAAGTCTTGTTTGGTCACCCGGGCTGTTTTGATGTCTTTTACCCCGGCAATTTGTAGGCCGTTAGTTAAGGGGATAATTTCATTTTGCAGCAGACGGATATTGGCCTTTTGGAAGAAATCGATAGATTTTTGGTAGCCGTTATAATATTCGTGGTTTCCCATGACTCCGTACGTGCCCAACGGCGTTTGGAAAGCAGCTAGCCGGGAGGCATATTTGTCTGCATCTGGGCCATATTCAAACACATCTCCCAACACCAGGATAAGGTCCGGTTTCTCTTCTTCTAACCGGGATAGTGCTTTGTCCCAACGTGCATAAGGTACCCCCATCCCCAAATGGGCATCGGCAATTAAGGCAATTTTTAGTGGGGGAAAATCAGCCAAAGGAAGGGGGATATGTTTTACTTTAGGCGCAGTGAATCCGCCCCATAGTGCCAAACCCGAAAGGATACATATGATACCGACACTGGCTGGGCCCAATAGAGGGCGGACTGACACTTGCAACAATTTGAACAGCAATAATACCAGCGTACAACCTACGGTTACGCAAAAGGCGATAAATGCTAACCCAAATAGGATATAAGACATGTAATACAACAGACTTGTAAAAGTATTGTAGTGAGTGCGGGTAAGCGTCAGCCCGGCCAACACAATGACTGTGCCTAATATAGGAAATAACCCGGTTGGGCTAAATCTGCCTAGAGCAGGAAAACAAACTAATAACCACAACCCCGTGGCTGCAAACATTCCCCAAATAACGATTGTGGATAATATAAAAAAAACGATCATATAAAACACCTTGCGTTTGATAGCAGTTACTTATATTTTACACAATAAATAGTATAATATATCTGTATATACGTATTGAAAGATACAATATTTTTAGATAAGAGGATTTGATTTTATGACAGTAAGAGTTCGTTTCGCCCCATCTCCGACTGGGTTTTTGCATATCGGCGGTGTACGTACGGCGTTATTTAATTATTTATTTGCTAAGAAGAATAAAGGCACATTTTTATTGCGTATTGAAGATACGGACGAAGAGCGTTCTACCCAAGCTTCTACAGATGCTATTTTTGAGGGTATGCAATGGATGAATTTGATGTGGGATGAAGGCCCTATGCCGGATGGATCCAACAAAGGGCCGGATGCCCCCTATTACCAGGCTATTCGGGCCGATCAAGGTATTTATAAAAAATATATTGACCAACTATTAGCCGAAGGCAAAGCTTACAAATGCTATTGCACGGAGGAAGAATTAGAGGCTAACCGTCAGAAGTGTTTGGCGGAGCATCGCCCTCCGAAATACGATGGAAAATGCTCCCATTTGACACCGGATCAGCAGAAAGAATTAGAAGCCCAAGGCCGCAAGTATGTAATCCGTTTTCGTATGCCCCAGCAAGGAGACGTGGAATGGGATGATTTAATTCGGGGCCATGTAAAGTTTGCCAGCAAAGATCTGTACGATTTAGTGATCCAAAAAACGAGTGGATATCCTACCTATAATTTTGCAGTTGTTGTAGATGATCATTTGATGCGCATGACGCATGTTATTCGCGGAGATGACCATATTTCCAATACACCGGCACAAATTCAACTCTACCGAGCGCTCGGTTGGAAAGAACCCATTTTTGCCCACCTTTCCATGATACATGGACCGGACGGCAAGAAACTTTCCAAACGCCACGGGGCAACCAATGTGGTGGAATTCCGTAATATGGGGTATTTACCGGAAGCACTCAAAAATTATTTGGCTCTTTTGGGATGGGCTACCAGTGATTCCCAACAACTTTTTGCTCCAGGAGAGTTGGAAGAAAAATTTGATATTTCCGGTTGCCAACCCAGCCCGGCTGTGATGGACCCCGAGAAATTGAATTGGATGAACGGCGAATATATCCGCGCCACGCCTATTGCGCGCTTAACCGATTTGGCTCTTCCCTTTATTGAAAAAGCTGGTATAAATGTATCCGGAGTGAGCCGTGCTCAATTGGAAAGCATTGTGGCCCTGGAACAGGAAAAATACAAGTTGCTTACGGAAATCCCTGATTTGATCCGTTTCTTTTTTGAAAAGCCTGTTTTTGAACAGGATGCTTTGGAAAAGGTCTTTAGTAAACCGGAAGCGAAAAAAGCACTGGAGCTTATGATTGCCGCTTATGGTCAATTGACCGATTTTACAGAAACGAATTTAGAAACGATAGCCCGTTCTACCGCTAAAGAAAACGGTTTGAAAGCTGGGCAAATTTTTCACCCCGTACGGGTAGCGGTGTCCGGCCGCACGCACGGGCCGACATTGTTTAAAATGTTGGAATGTATGGGCAAGGAAAAGGTATTGGCACGGTTGAAAGATGCTTTGTCTCTGTGCCAAGCTTAAATACCACCAAACATAATGAAATATTGGCTTTATGACGGGAATGATGTTATTGGTCCGTTTGCGCTGCAAGAACTCGCAGCGCGGTCGGATTTTTCTGCCCATAGTTTAATTTGTGCCGAGGATTCCAGCGAAGATTCGGCCGGATGGCAGTTGGCTTCATTTTTTGATACCTTTCGTTTTGATGCTACCAGCGGAAAATTGGAATGTGTTATTTTACCCGACGGATCTTCGGCTACGGTTCCACTTGCACCTGCAAAGCAAACGACACACGCACTTCCCGCTTCCGTTGCAAAATCATCTCAACCTCAAAAGGGTTTTGTTGAGAAAGACGTTACCGAAAGGCCTCCTTTATGGAGACACCGTCCTAAGCCTACGGCTGAACCGAATTTCGTTTCTTCTCAATTTCAGGGACGCCCATATAAACAAAAAACGGCGTATCCTTCTTTTATCAAACTTTCTAAGCTCAAGGAACCTTCAACCCCGCCGGCCCCTATTGCATTGGCCCAGGAGGATTTAGAATTAATTTTACCTACAAAATCAACGGTGACTGTAACGTCTGCAAGCAAAACGGGTGAAACTGTTTCCCAACCAATTACAATACAGCCTGCGGCCGGTACTCAGGCGCCTAAACTGGAGACAACACCCGTAAATCCTGCCGTTGAAGCTCATAAGGAAACTGAGCCGGAAACAGAAATAATTTCCACCTGCACACTGCCCATTATTAACGAAATTTTAAACCAAAGTGAATTGCCTCGTTTGCCGGAAGGAGAATTTCCTCCGGTAGCTTTGAGCGCGGACCCCAGTTTTGATTTTAAAACATTCTCGGAGGCGGAGAATCCTACTTCTGTTACCGAGCAACCGCTACCAGAAGACCAAGCTCTTCCTCAGAATTCTCAAGGAACGGCAATCCCTGCGCAGTATGCTTCTGTTCAACTGGAAGAAACGAAGTCTGACTCGGTGGCAGCTTTTGAACCGGAAACAAATATTGAGGGAGATTCTCTGCCCGGTACAGAGGAATTTGCGCAAGACCGATCATTAGATGAGGATCAACCGGAAGAATTGGTGCATCCTACTCCGAAAGAACCTGTGAAAGTTGTATATCCGGAAGTGTCACGTCCTTCCAGAAAATCTATTAGTGAAATTGAAAAACAATTTTCTGCCTATTCTGCACAAGGAGAAATGTTAGTGGCCCAACAATTACTGGCCAAAAGAGATAGTAAAAAGGCTCAGTGGATGTTGGTCTTGCTGATTCTTCTTTTAATGGGAGCTGTTGTTATTGGAATCTATCCGCATTGGAAACGAAGGGGACATTTCCGCCTAGTAGAAAAGCGGCAAAATACAACCGTGCAAGAAGAAATTTTACCAGATGAAAATCCCGCTTCATCATCTTCTTCCCCGGTAGCGACGCGTTCTGCTTTTGTGCCGGCTTCTCTGCCAATAGTACCTGTTTCGGCGGCGGATAAGGCTTTATCCGCTGTACAGAATTACTCATTACCTAAAAACCAAGGGACAATTGCTTCTTATTTTGATAGAGTATATCAGGCGCATTTGTCGCATGGATATACGTCTTCTTGGAAATCGGAACCTTTGCATAAAGATACATATATTGTAAAATACAGACTGACTAAACCCCGTACGGAACCGATTGTTTACGTGTTTCAAGCGGATGCCCAGAAAGGCAAATTAACCGGGGCCTTAAATAATGCGGCTTTGGATTTAGTGGGCGAAATTTGATTCTATTTATAAAGAAATTAGAAAAGAGAGGAATATATGGCAGAACAACAAACTTTACCACAAGCTACCATGGACGATTTGTTCAAACTGATGGCAGCAAAAAATGCTTCTGATATTCACTTGACGGTAGGTGTACCGCCGGTGTTGCGTATTCAAGGCCGGTTGTACCAAACTCCGTTTGAACCTCTTACCAAAGAAAGCGCCCAAACGCTTATTTACTCCATTTTAAATGATGACCAACGACAAGTTTTTGAAGATACGTTGGAGTTAGACTGTTCTATCGGTTTGCGTTCTTTGGGACGTCTTCGTGTGAACGTTTATAAACAAAGAGGGAGCGTGGCGGCGGCCTTGCGTTCTATTCCCAATGACTTTAAAACGTTTGAAGAATTGAACTTGCCCTCCGTAGTGTATAACATTATGAAATTGAATAAAGGCCTGGTGCTGGTTACCGGGGCCACCGGATCTGGTAAATCAACTTCGTTAGCAAGTATGATTAACTACCTTAACATGAACGAAAGCAATCATATTATGACGGTAGAAGATCCTATCGAATTCGTACACCAGCATAAACGCAGTATTGTTAACCAACGTGAAGTAGGGGCGGATACCAAGTCGTTTGCCGCTGCATTAAAACACTTCTTGCGTGAAGACCCTGATATTATTCTGGTAGGGGAGTTGCGCGATATCGAAACGATGGAAGCGTGCTTAACCTTAGCAGAAACGGGGCACTTAGTGTTTGCTACTTTGCACACCAATGATGCCGTGCAATCTATTAACCGTATTATTGACGTGTTTCCGCCCAATCAACAACCCCAGATCCGCACGCAATTGTCTTTCGTGTTGGAGGCTATTATTTCCCAACAGTTAATTCCTACTCTTTCCGGTGGACGTGCCATGGCAGCAGAAGTATTGTTAGCCAATTCTGCCGTGCGCAGTTTAATCCGCGACGGAAAGGCAGAACAAATCATCTCTACCATGCAGACCAATGCCGGTATGGGGATGATTACCATGAACCAAGCTTTGGGCGATTTGTATATCCAAAAGAAGATCAGCTATCAAGAAGCTTTGTCGCACTCCAGTGATACATCCGGCTTGAAGACCTATTTGCAACAAAAATTGGGTACAGCCAATTTTAAGTAAATAGTTATCTGCAACAATATATTCAAAGCGGCATGAACGGAAGTTCATGCCGCTTTTGCATTTAGCCAAAAAATTCCCCGCTTGTGCGGGGAATTTTTCTATTCTTGATAATCTTTTAACATTTTTGTGCGGCTTGGATGACGTAATTTACGGATTGCCTTTGCTTCAATTTGGCGCACACGTTCACGCGTTACATTAAACATCTTGCCAACTTCTTCCAGAGTGCGCGGATACCCGGAATCAATTCCAAAACGTAAGCTAATGATTTTAGATTCGCGTTCCGACAAAGTGGCTAATACGTCGGCCACTTCTTGTTTACGCAAGAAGTCCACAGCTGCATTTGTTGGATCCGGCCCATTTTTATCTTCAATAAAATCTTCCAGATTGGAATCTTCATCTTCTCCAATAGGGGTAGAGAGCGAAATGGGATCTTGCATAATTTTTAGTACACTTTTTACTTTTTCCATGGATAGACGCAACGATTTTGAATAATCTTCCAACGAGGGCTCTCTGCCGTGTTCCTGGCGGAATTTATTGGTTACCTTTGTAAGCTTTGAAACGAGTTCTTTCATGTGTACCGGAATGCGGATGGTATTGGCCTGATCGGCAATGGCACGGTTAATGCTTTGACGAATCCACCAAGTAGCATATGTAGAGAACTTAAATCCGCGTTTGTATTCGAATTTTTCTACGGCTTTCATCAATCCTAAACCGCCTTCTTGGATTAAATCGGATAGTTCCAAATTGGAATTTACGTGTTTTTTGGCAATAGAAACGACCAAGCGTAAGTTTGCTTTGATTAGTTTTAGTTTGTCCTGCAAAATCATATCTTCAAAGAAAATAATGCGGTCATTAAACGCAATAAATTCCTTTTCCGTCATGGGAAGCATATCCACCATTTGGGCATGCCGCCGGCGGACATCTTCAATATTAGCCAGAGCGCGTTCCAATTCCTCCAGAGAGAACTTGGTTTTCTTTTTGAACATTTTTTCTGTAATTTTGTGCGTTTTTAAGCTATTTACTAATTTTTTCACTTCACTATACGGGCCGAAATAATCATCAAAACGTTGCATGTCATTGGTGGTCTCTGTTAATCGGTCCGCTAAATTTTTGATTTTATTGGTCAAACGTTTAATTTTATTTTGGTTCAAATTTAATTTAGTAATACAGGCCACGACTTCCTTTTGTTTGGCTTCTACTTTATCAATGGCATTATTGCGTCTCTTTTCGGAGAGGTTTCCCTCACGCAATTCTTTCATCAACTTAGTAATTTCCTGTTCACGCTTACCGATGAACGTGGCTGCATCTTTAAGTTTACGGCGCATATTGCTGAGTTCCCGGTTGGTTCGTTTCCCGCGAGGCATCAGCTCTTTGGTTGTCATTTCTTCTTGATCTACCAACTCTTCCCAGTTGCAAATTTCACGCATGGTGATGGGGGATTCCAATACCAGTTTACGCAATTCTTTTTCGCGTTCGCGAATATTACGGGCCAGCGTAATTTCTTCATCCCGTGACAAAAGCGGTACTTTCCCCATTTCAGATAGGTACATCCGGATGGAATTGGAAATATCCGGCGTAGAGGACCAATCCTCGCTAGTGGTTTCCTTTTCTTGTGCCGGTGCAGATTTGATCTTTTTCTGTTCTACTACTTGTATGCCTAAGTCGTCTATGGTATCCATGATACCGTCAATATCTTCGGCACTCATATCCGCTGCGGCGATGGAGCGGTTTAAGTCTTCCAAGGATAAGAAACCGCTTTCCTTGCCTTCTTCTAACAAATCTTTCAATGCTTTGTTTCCAGATGCCATAATTTCCTCAACTACTTTTTTAATTTCGTTTGCAATAACATATATTCTTTAATCATTTCCTGTGGCACATTCCCTGCACCCAGGCTTTTCATTTGGCGTTGCACTTCTTTGAGTCTCTTGTGCACGCCGTTTTGTTTCAATTTTTCCGCACATGTTCTGATATCACGTTGCGGTTGAAAATCTTGTGGGGGTTGTTGAAGAGTTAATCTAATAATTTCCTTTTCAAGAGCCGGGACTTGCGTGATCATGCTTTCCCGCAAAGCTTTCCCGGTTAATCCCTCTTGTGCAGCTCGTTGAATGGCTTGAAATAATTGCCATGCCGCTACAGATGAAAAATCCTGCGAACACAAACCTTGGCAGAGTTCAATTTGTTCCGGAGCCTGCAATAACCACGCTAAGAGCTCTTCTTCTGCCGGAATAGTTAATGTGGCTGGAGCTGCCGTCATATTTTGACGTTTAAAATCTGATGCCAATCCAGGTTTTTTAAGCCGAGCTAAAACAAGTTGTTCTTCTACCCCCACGTGTTCTGCCACGTATTTGGCCCATTCTCTTCGGACGATTTCATCAGGCTGCTGTGCAATAGTTTCAGCTAAAGTGCTGACAATATGGGTTTTGTCTTGCGCATTAAGCGGTTGCGGATACGCATTGAGTTGCAACCGGGTATGAAAGGTCATCAAATCTTCGGCCTTATCCAAAATTTGTTCAAAGGATTCCTTGCCGTATTTGGCGATATATTCATCGGGATCCAATCCCTCGGGCAAAGAGGCTACTTTCACAAAAAGTCCCTGGCTAATCAACACCAAAGCTCCGCGCAAAGCCGCTTTAATTCCGGCTGTGTCCGGGTCGAAAAGAATGGTAATATTCTCAGTATACCGCTTGAGCAACCGAGCATGTTCTTCGGTTAAACTGGTGCCCAACGGCGCTACGGTATATTCCACTCCGGCCTGATGACAACCGATTACGTCCATGTATCCTTCAAGCAATACGGCACGGTCCTTCTTTCGTATAGCAGAACCTGCTAAATGCAGACCATACAATACGTGGGATTTGGTAAATAAAACAGTTTCCGGTGAGTTTAGATATTTGGGCTCACCTTCTCCCAAAATCCGTCCGCCAAAGCCCACAGTATCGCCCCGTTGATTAAGAATCGGGAACATCAGACGGTTCCTAAAATAATCTCGGGCTCCATAATCAGTCAAGACGCAAAGCCCGGCTTGTTTCAAATCGTTTTCGGTATATCCGGCAGATTTGGCAGCACGTACCAGAGCAGTTGCATCGTTAAAAGATAGTCCTAATTCAAATTTTATGCAAGTTTCTTTAGTTAAGTTGCGTTTTTTTACGTACGCGCGCGCGTGCGAACCGGCTTGTGATAATAAATTTTTATGGTATGCTTCTTTAGCAAAATCCAGTGCTTTGCGCGCTCCCGCGCGCCGCTCTTCTTCAGCCGTCAAGGGCCGAACGGGTTTATATTCCACACCTGCCAAAGTTGCTAACTTTTCTAAAGCTTCATTAAAAGATAGATTTTCTATCTTCATCAAAAAGGCGAAAATATCTCCGCCCTCTTGGCAACCGAAACAATAAAACAGCCCCTTCTCGCTACTGCAGGTGAAGGAAGGAGTTTTTTCTTTATGAAACGGACAGCAAGCCTTGAAGGTTTTACCCGAGCGCTTAAGGTTAGGGACGTATTGCCGGATAAATTCCACAATGTCTAACTTATCTTTAATTTGTTCTATGATACTGTTGTTCACAACACGGTCCGATTCAAAGTTTAGCTAAAGGCAAACAAGGCAATAGTCCGATACTTGCGTAAGGGACTATTGCCTGCCTTGCAGTTTGCATTAAAAGCGTCTACGTTTGGTACGTCTGGCGCGACGTTGCGCTTCCTGCGATTTGATTTTGCGTTTTACGCTTGGAGGCATATACGTTTCGCGTCTTTTGATTTCTCTTAAGATACCATTTTTTTCACACTCACGTTTGAAGCGTTTAAGTGCTTCTTCCAAGTGTTCGGCATCTCTTACTTTCACAAAAACCATTACGTTTTTCACCACCTTCTACAGTGAGTAGTCCAAATTATCTATAATATTATATCTTAATTTTCGGGCAGTTTCAATCTTTTTAACCGGCCGGCCATAAAAATCGTCGTCCAGCCATTAGGTGAAAGTGTAAATGATCTACACTTTGTCCGGCTCCTTTGCCATTATTGGTAACCAATCGGAAATCTTTCAGATTAAACTGTTTGGCTAATTTTTGGGCAACAAGCAGAACCTTTCCCAAAAGCAACGCATCTTGCTCTTCGGCTTCACTTAACCGGGCAATATGTTTGCGCGGGATGATCAATAAATGGGTGGGGGCCTGTGGATTCAAGTCTTTAAAGGCCACTACTTCATCATCCTCATAGATTAATTGGCTCTTAATGGAGCCATCGGCAATGCCGCAGAAAATACAATTCATACTTCTATTATATCAAATAGACAAATAAAACGGTTATTTATAAAAGCGGCTAAATGCCTTCAAGCCCTCTTTAACTATGTCCGGATTCGGCGGGGTAGCAAGTGGCTGTAAGTGAGAGTCGTATTGGTTGATACCGCCGAACTCATTTAATATCGTTATAGAATCTCCAATGCGGATGGCTTTTTCAGCGTGTCCCGCAAAAACTATAAACGGGCGGGGGGTTGGGTCAAATAAGTTTTTGCCCAGTGAGTAGTCGGCCGGGGCATTGGTGCAATCATAGATTTCCTGTAAAATGGTTGGAGCTATATCATAATGGGTAGTGCGGTGCGTAAATTGATTTGCTTTTTGACGAGAAGGATCGTATATGATCAACGGTACTTGAGTTTGGTAATCGGTAAAATTACCGTTATGTCCCCAAAAATTGTGATGGGAGTCATTGAGTTCTTGCCCATGGTCTGCGGTGATAATGACTACCGTGTTTTTCAGCAGGCCGCGTTGTTTTAATCCTTCTAGAATACGGTTCAGTAACCGATCTGTGAAATAGACTGCATTTTTATATTCATTCAAATACGGAGTCGGATCCGTACTATTAGTTAAAAGTAAATAATTCAGTTCTTTGGCCGGTGTAAATTTCTTATCTTGTGGAGGATAACTGTAGCCATGGGGGGCATCCAGAAAAAGGAAACCAAAAAATGGATGATTGATATTTCGCGTATCTAAAAAATGTTCAAAATCGTTGACAGCATCCGTGTCACGTTGCCAAGAGGAGTCTCCTTCGGAACCAATGCGTAAATTTTGGATGGTGGCAAAGATATTTCTGTGAAAAGTGGGACTGGTCAGTTTGCTGCTAGCAAAAATCCCGGATTCGTATCCTAGGGTTAGCGCGCGACTTATGATGAGCGGAGGTAAGTGTTCTGCGGTAAAGTCATCCCAATAGGAATGGGGTAAACCGTAAAAAAGCGAGAAGATCCCTCCGGCAGTAGAATTTCCACCGGAAAGATGATTGGTAAACACTTGCATCCCGGGGGCTTTTATCCACTTGGATAACAGGGGCATTACTTCTTGATTAAGCATATCGGCACGCCATGAATCTACTACCAAAAACAAAATATTGCGGGATGGTTTTTCTGCGGAACAGAGTAAGGGGGTTAGCGGATAATGCAAATTACCCTTTCGGGGCAGATTGTATGGAGTTTGGTTAGGGACAAATCCCCATTTTTCCAACCGGCGGTTTGCTGATAACGGATAAGCGAAAGGTAACACTTTTGGCTGGGCAACGATAGAAGGCACTAATTTAAACTTTCCCCAGGCATACATAGCGTTGTAACATACAAAACAAACCAGGGCTGTGGTGGCTGCGGCAAATAGTATCTTTTTGGATATGGGGAACTTTTTGGCTAATTGTAAAATGCCTGCTTGCAAAGCCATAATCAGCACGGCTACAGTAATTACTAACAACCACATACTTGTTGAAAATACGAAGATTTCCCGCCCAGCAGATCCGAAAAACATCTGTAGTAGTGATAGCCCGATGTGAAACCGATATTGGGCCCAAACCACCCAATCTGCGGCTAGAAAAAAAGAAATCAAACAACTTCCCACCCAGCATACTAGTGTTTGGGTGCGCGGACCGATAAGTCCAGTCAGACCGGCTATTATCCCAAATAAACCGGCAAAAAAACAAGCGTGTCCGACAATGAAGAAAAAGGTAAAAACTAATCCGACGAAATCTGTAAAAAAGCCGTTAATGATAAAGAAACCAACGGCGGTTGCACAATACAACAATGCTTGCCAGAAACAAAAGGTGGATAAATTACGTAGAGACATGCGCTTATTGTACTTTATTTAGGGGGGGTTGTCTATCGCGCGGCTAGTAGAAATTTAGTATCATATATATAACTCTATTTTTGGAGACTTATTACACATGGCTAAAAACGACCTAACTACCCGCAATTTAATGTTGGATAGTTTGAAACAATATGCGAAAAACCGGATTTCGTTTAACTTAATTCGCGAGCATGATGCAAAAAACGAAATTCCGTTGGATATTTTGAAAGAAATGTACGACCATAATATTTTGGGAGTACATTTGCTACTTATTCCGGAGGAATACGGTGGTTTGGGCGGTCAAACAACCGAAATCTACCGTGTCTGTGAGCAATTGGCTCGCATTGATTTAGGGATTGCTACCGGCGTATTTGCTACTTTTTTAGGAAGTGATCCTCTTAACGTGGGAGGAACACCGGAACAAAAAGCCAAATGGTTCCAAAAAATCGCGCACGAAAACAAGCTCGTCGCGTATGGAGCCACGGAGGCAGATGCCGGGTCCGACCTGGTTTCTTTGCGTACCCGCGCCGAACATGTAATCAAAGACGGCAAAGTAGTGGGCTATAAAATTACCGGTAGTAAAATGTGGATTTCCAACGGCGGAGTAGCCGACATTTATACGGTTTTGGCACTCGCTCCAGGTGGGCCCAGTTGGTTTATTGTGGAAAAGGGAACTCCCGGTTTCACACAAGATGTGCATGAAGATAAACATGGTATCCGTTTGTCCAATACGGCAGGGTTGGCATTTGATGAAGTATATGTGCCGGCCGAAAATTTAATTGGGCTTAAGGAAGGACAGGGATTTTTACAGGCGCAGGCTGTATTTGGATATACTCGGTTAATGGTAGCAGCTTTTGGGCTGGGTGGTGGCGAAGAAGCCGTGGAAACCGCTTTGGCGTATGCCCAACAGCGTATCCAAGCCGGTGGCCCTTTAGCGCAAAAGCAAGGGTTTATGCTCAAGCTTATTACACCGCATTATATTCGTTTTGAAGCGGCCCGAGCGTACATTGATTGGACGGCAAAGCAATTGGAAGTCAATAACCACGGTTTGGCTACCGAAGGGGCCATCGCGAAGTTGTATGCCACTGAATCCGGTAATAAAGCGGCCGAAGATGCCATCCAAGCCATGGGCGGTTTTGGTTATACCAAAGAATTTGCCGTAGAAAAAATTAAACGCGACGTTAAAATTACGTGCATTTACGAAGGTACCAGCGAAGTACTGGAAATGACAATTTTCCGCGGACGTTGGCAAGAGCATCTGAAATCGCGTGGGCAGTACTACCTCAATCAAGCCGCTGAATTTGATACCATTCACTCCCAAAATCCGGATGTGGGGGCTGATAGCGTGGCTCTTGGTTTTAGAGCATTAGCGCGTGTGTTGGAAGATTGCCGAGCCAATAAACTTACCCGTCACCAATATGTTACTTTTATGTTGGGTGATTTGATTAGTGAAATGGAAGTGGCTGCCGTATTTACCCGTGAATGCGCTAATAAGCGCGTTACGGAAGGGAGCCGTTTTGACATAGCTACTTTATCCACTATGGCACGTGTGAATGCACGCCAAAGTGCGTTTAAAACTGCTAGCGAAGGGCTACGTCTGATCTTAGGTACTTGCCCGGCTATCAATACGGCCGAAGTCAGTCAAGCGGTTAACTTGACTTCCATTGAAGATAAAATGCGCGGACTTATTGATGATATGGACAACGTGTCTGCCAAGTTGCGCGAAATTTTTAAAAAATAGGAAACGTTCATGAATATTATCGTATGTATTAAGCAGGTCCCAGATTCTACCCAAGTGAAAGTAGATCCTAAAACAGGCACCTTGATTCGTGCAGGTGTGCCCAGTATTTTGAATCCGTATGACCATTTTGCCCTGGAAAAAGCCCTGGAAATTAAAGCTAAAACGGGGGCTAAGGTCACGGTTCTCTCTATGGGGCCGGCCCAAGCAACGGCTGTATTGCGTTTGGCCCTTGCGTTGGGAGCAGATGAAGGTGTATTGCTTTCTGCCCGTGCCTTTGCCGGTTCGGATACCTGGGCCACGGCTTATGCACTTGCCATGGCAGTTAAAAAAATAGGTCAGTTTGATTTAGTGCTTTGCGGTCAAATGGCTATTGACGGTGACACGGCACAAACCGGACCGGAAATGGCTTATCACTTGAATATACCGCAGATTACTTTTTGCGAAAGCATTGATGCAAGTGGCAATACGGTAGTTGTTAAAAAATTGATTGAGGGCGGATACCAAATTCTGCAGGCTGATTTACCGGTGTTGATTACCATGACCATGCCGCATGATTATGTAGCGAAATATCCCTCCTTTTTAGCAGCCCATAAAGCACAGGATAAAGTGATCCGTACTTGGTCGGACATAGATGTTGGGGCTGACCCCCACAAATTAGGGTTGGAAGGTTCTCCTACCCGGGTGGACCGTATTTTTCCGCCACCGGCACGGCCAAAAGGAGAAATGTTTTCCGGTTCGGCTGTGGAGTTAGCCAACAAGTTTGTAGAAATTTTGAAAAAGGAGAGTGTCATTAAATGATTCAAATTTCCGAGAAATGCGTGGGATGTGGCAAATGTACGACGGCGTGTCCGTTCGGAGCACTCTCTTTAGTTAACCGCAAGGCGGTTGCCTCCGCGGCGTGTACCATGTGCGGCGCGTGCGTGAGTCAATGCCCGGTTGGGGCACTTTCGTTGCCTACAAGCAGCGCCGTTAAGAAAGATTTATCTTCCTATAAAGGGGTATGGGTTTTTGTGGAAGTCGGGCAAAATGGCCAAACCCAGCAAGTGCGTTCGGTAGGATATGAGTTGTTATCCAAAGGGCGTGAACTAGCCAATCAGGTGGGGGAAGAGTTGTGTGCGGTTATTATCGGGAGTAATATCGCCGCTTTTTACGGTGAAATTTCTCAATATGGCGCCGATAAAATTTATGCCGTAGATGCTCCTGCCTATGCTTATTATAATACGGCGGCTTATGCCAACGCTTTGATAACGCTGATCAAAAAATACAATCCCAGTGTAGTGTTGTTTCCGTCTACTTATGTGGGAAGAGATTTGTCACCACGTATTGCGGCAGAATTGTTTGTAGGGTTGACGGCAGATTGTACCGGCCTGGCGATTAAAGAGGGCCATTTAATCCAGACCCGTCCCGCTTTCGGCGGTAATATCATGGCAGATATTAAATGCCCGGACTATCGCCCTCAAATGGCAACGGTGCGGCCCAATGTATTTAAGAAAGTCGTTTCTGCTCCCGGCAAAATGGCACAAGTAGTAAAGGAAACCATTCCCGTTCCGGCGCAAGCCGCCAAAGTGCGTATTGTCAGTACCCATATGGATCCGCCTGTTTCCGGCCAAAAATTAGATGAAGCAGAAGTTGTAATCGCCGGTGGACGCGGGATGAAAAACAAAGCCGGGTTTGATTTATTGGAGAATTTAGCCCGGGTATTGGGCGGAACCGTAGGAGCTTCCCGTGCGGCCATTGATTTGGGGCTGAAAAAGAAGGAAGACCAAGTCGGGCAGAGTGGTGTGACCGTATCAGCCAAATTGTACGTTGCGTGCGGTATTTCCGGTGCAGTACAACATGTGGTGGGCATGGAGCATAGTGATGTTATCATTGGCATTAATAAAGATGCTAACGCCCCTATATTTAATGTATGTAAATACGGATTGGTAGGGGATGCAAGCCAAATCTTGCCCAAGATATTGGAGCAGCTGAAAAAATAACAAAATTAAGTTTTGTTTTCAAGGCAGATGCCGGAGTAATTTGGCATCTGCCCTTTGTTTGAATAAAATAAGTAAAATCTCAGCTTGCTTTTTTGCTACAATTTCCTTATCTGGCCTAGTACATGGATACATATGTTAAAAGAAAAAGAAAGCACAACAGGATTCACGCTTATAGAATTGTTGGTAGTGGTATTAATTATTGGTATTTTGGCGTCTATAGCGTTGCCACAATATAAATTGGCTGTATATAAAGCCCGTTTTATCACCATGTTCACCGCTGCTAAAGCCGTGAAAGATGCTGAAGAAGCTTTTTACACAGCTACCGGAGATTATACGGACGATTGGGATTTGCTTTCACTTTCTCTTTCCGGAACGCGAAATAGCCAACAAACTGTTTCCGTACAGAATGGTATAGTGCTCACTTTGAAAAAAAGCGTCCCCGGTGCTCCGGATTCTGTTTATGCTACATGGAATAAAATTCCGGGCGTACTTTTGATTGTGGGTTACGATAAATCCAGTTGGAACGGATTGGTGTCATGTTATGCACAGATCAGTTCCGGTATGGGAGAACAGATTTGCAGAGCAATAAGTAAAAAATCCTCTCCTTCTTCGTGCGATTCCACGTATTGCAAGTATTTCTTCAAGTTCCAATAAAATACGAATGTAAAAATCCCCGATACTTATTAAAGTATCGGGGATTTTGCGTGTTCAAAACTTACACGTTATTTTTCAACAACTTTGTTTTTTTGCTAAAATTTTTGTGTCAAATCTAAAAGGAGCACGTATGGTAAAAGAAAATGGAAGTCAAAAAGGATTTACGCTTATAGAATTGTTGGTAGTGGTGTTAATTATCGGCATACTTGCGGGGGTTGCTCTTCCTCAATACCAAAAAACGGTGTGGAAAAGCCGCAACGCGGAGTTAAAAACATTAGTGAGCAAAGTGGCTCAAGCCGAACAAGTATATCGTATGGCTAACGGAAATTATACAGATAATTTTAATGAACTGGATATTGATCTTCCTTTTTCTGCTCCGGGAACGCGCCAGGGGCAGGGTATTTCTCCTTGTTCCGTGGCAGTACAAGGAACGGACTCCGTAAGAAAAAACGACCGTATTCAACTAATATTAGGGCGAAAAAGTAGTGAGAATACTCCCCGGATTAGTGCCCGGTATATAACCGGGAAGTACAAATGCACCGGTTTTGCCCAACAGCTTGCATCCGATCAACTGCAGTGTACGGAGCGTAATGCATACGCTACTATTTCCCGGGGGGATTTTTGTGTAAAATTAGAACATGCTACCTTATACAGCCGGGGGGCAGGAACAGACTCCGATTTCTATACGCTTCCATGATGTAAGCAAAATTGCGTGCTTGGTAAACATATTGAAAACCCCGACACTTTTGTAAGTGCCGGGGGTTTAGTATTTAGTTCAGTAACTAAACTTACTTTTCAACTTTTTCCGTCGGTTGGATGGCCGCGAGTTGTTTATACAAATCGCGCCGCCACGCATACTCGCTTTCGGCCTGTTTAATTAGTTTCTTCGCGAGTTCCGGATTGTCACGCATCAACCCTTTGAAGCGGTTTTCGCCACTCATATAATCCGCTAACGGCAAGGTGGGAGCACCTAACGGGCTATCCACATGCAAGGGGTTCTTGCCTTCGTATCGGGCTTCGGGGTTGAAGCGGTAGAGGATCCAGCGGCCGGCTTGTACGGCACGTTTGGCTTCGCCCATACCTTTGGACATATCAATCCCGTGAGCAATACAGTGAGAGTACGCAATGACCAAGGCCGGACCGTCGTAAGCATCGGCTTCGGCAATCGCTTGGATGGCTTGGTTCATATTGGCTCCCATCGCGATTTGCGCGACGTAGATGTTACCGTAGGTCATGGCAATCATACCAAGATCTTTCTTCGGCATGGTTTTACCGCCCGCGGCGAATAAGGCTTTGGCGCCTAACGGCGTAGCTTTACACATTTGACCGCCGGTGTTGGAATAGACTTCCGTATCCAGTACCAAGATTTTGATGTTCTTGCCGCTGGCGAGTACGTGATCTAAACCGCCGTAGCCGATATCGTAGGCCCAACCGTCACCGCCCAAGATCCACACCGATTTGCGGATGAGGTAGTCGGTCAAACTTAACAGACGTTTGCAGGTTTCGCAACCTTTTTTCGCGCCGCCTTCTAAAATACCTTTGAGTTCGGCCACACGTTTGCGTTGTTCTTCTACGCCCGCGTCGGTCGTTTGATCGGCGTTCAAAATGGCGTCAATCAAAGTGGTGTGAGCTTTGAAGTTTTCGTCTTGTTTGGCTTGTTCCAAAAGGGCTTTGGCGTCGTGGTTAAGTTGGTCAAACGCTAAGCGCATACCCAAACCGAATTCGGCGTTGTCTTCAAACAAGGAATTCGCCCAAGCCGGTCCTTTGCCGTCTTCGCGTTGGCAATAGGGGGTTGTAGGCAAGTTGCCGCCGTAAATGGAGGAACAACCCGTGGCGTTAGCAACGGCCAAGCGGTCCCCGAACAATTGCGTTAAGAGTTTTACATACGGAGTTTCACCGCAACCCGCGCACGCGCCGGAGAATTCAAATAAGGGTTTTCTCATTTGAGAACCTTTCACCGTTTCTTTCTTGGTATTTACGGCCGCTTGTTTGAGGCCCAAGAAGAAAGCATAATTGTCAATTTCGTTCTCACGTACGGAAAGTTGGTGTACCATGTTAATGGCTTTCTTTTCCGGATTTTCCTTATTTTTCGCCGGGCAGTTAAACACACAGGCGCCGCAACCGGTGCAGTCTTCTACCGCTACTTGTACGGTGAATTTCTTGCCGGCGAGGTCCGCTTTGCCATCGGCAGATTTGAAAGTCTTAGGAGCATTTTTCAAAGCATCTGCGTCGTAGGCTTTAATGCGGATGGCCGCATGCGGGCAAACTAACGAGCAGAAACCGCATTGGATACAGGTGTTTGGATCCCAAGCAGGTACCATGAGGGCAATATTGCGTTTTTCATATTGGGTGGTACCGGTGGGATAAACGCCGCCTTCCGGCATGGCTGAAGTCGGTAAGGCATCCCCGCGGCCGGCAATCATTTCACCCAAGACATCTTTTACAAACGCCGGGGCATCAGCCGGAACGGGAGCCTTGGTATGCAGTTTGGAAGAAACTTTAGACGGATATTTTACTTCGTGTAAACCTGCCAAAGCAGCGTCTACGGCTTTGTAGTTCTTCTGTACGACTTCTTCACCTTTTTTGGAATAGGTTTTTTCAATAGCGTGTTTGATATCCGCAATGGCTTTTTCCGATGGAATTACGCCCGCGATACCGAAGAATGCGGTTTGCATAATCGTATTGGTGCGGCTTCCCATACCGGTCTTTAAAGCGATTTCGGACGCGTCAATCACATAAACTTTTAATTGGCGGTCAATAATGATTTGTTGTACTTCGGCGGTTAAGTGGTTCCATACTTCTTCGGCAGAGTAGGGGGCGTTAATTAAAACCGTGGCCCCTTTCTTGGCTTTACCGAGAACGTCGTATTTATCCAAAAAGTCAAACATGTGTACGCCGATAAAGTCAGCCGATTGAATTAAATACGGAGCGCGGATGTAATTCTTACCGAAGCGAATGTGGGAGGTCGTCATAGATCCGGATTTTTTGGAATCGTAGACGAAGTATCCTTGGGCAAAGAAACCATTGGCGGAAATAATTTTCATCGTGTTTTTGTTCGCGCCAACGGTACCGTCAGAGCCCAACCCGTAGAACAAAGCGGCGAATATGTCGCTGTTTGCCTTGCTTTCCAGTTTGGCGGCGGGTAAAGATTTGTGGGTTAAATCGTCCGTAATGCCGACTACGAAATCGCGAATCGGAGATTTAGCAGCCAAGTTATCAAACACGGCTTTGATATCGCTGGGGGTAAAGTCTTTAGAGCCGATACCATAGCGTCCGCCAATGATAAGCGGAGTGGTTTTGAATTTGGCTTTGGCTTCGTCGGTTAAGAAAGCTGCACACACATCTTGGAACAACGGTTCGCCTAAAGAGCCGGGTTCTTTGGTGCGGTCTAATACGGCTACTTTCTTAACGGTATTAGGAATTACGCGGATGAAGTCGGCAATGGAGAAGGGGCGGAACAATTTTACTTTGAGCACACCCACTTTTTCGCCTTGCATGGCTTCCACGGCATTTTGCGCCACATCAGCACCGGAGCCCATTACCACGATTAAGCGTTCGGCATTTTTATCGCCGAAGTATTGAAATAAATCATAATTGCGTCCCGTCATTTTGGCAAGTTTGGCCATTTCTTCTTTTACGATACCGGGTACGGCATTGTAAAATTTATTGACGGCTTCACGTTCTTGAAAGTAAACGTCCGGGTTGGCGGCGGTACCGCGCACGGTCGGGTGTTCCGGGTTTAAGCCGCGGGATTTATGAGCGGCTACCAACTCGTCGTTGATCATTTCCTTCATT
>CACYBL010000067.1 GCA_902772695.1 uncultured Elusimicrobium sp. | reverse complement strand
ACGGTGTAAACGGTACGCTATATAACCCATCAACGGCGCGTAACACATATAGACGAGCATAAATGCGCTTGCTAAAGCACCCAGTTGCCTATCTGTTAGGTGCAAATCGGACTGTAATAGCGGGAAGACGGCATACAGTACCTGCCTGTCTATATAGTTAAACAGATTAAGTAAAAATAAGATCCAAAAAAGTTGGTGGAATTTCATTTGTTCTTTCTATTCTATAAAAAAACCCATCTGTTAGAAATTTTTATATAATAAACTGTACCGGAGGGAATATGAAAAAAGGATTTACACTAATTGAGCTTTTAATTGTAATGGTTATCGTAGGTATTCTGGTAACGGTTACGTTGCCTAAATATACGTCTTCGTTGGAGCGTGGCCGTGTGTTGGAAGCCATGACCAACTTGGAAGCCGCCAGTGATGTGGCCAATAGAAAATTTATTGAAAACAACTATGTTTATACACGTACCGGAGTGACTGATGGTAACGGTAAATTCCTAATGGGGGACTTCGCCCATAGCCGTTATTTTGGAACACCTACGTGGCCTGCCAGCGGAGTGGCCAACCTGGAAGCCCGCATCTCTGTAACGCGGGACGGCGGGGAATACACGCTTACTGCCTTTAACCGAAAAGGAGAATTAAAATACGTTATTTGTACGCCGACCGATCCGACAAATGTTAAGATCTGCGAAAATATTGGAGCAGACTTGGATACAACGGATGGTTTGTACAAACTGGCAATGGTAACATATCAGTAAGATTTGTTCATCCATATGAAAAGAGCCCCGGAGTGTTCTGGGGCTCTTTTTTTATGCCAGATCTTTATTCTGCCGCAGCGCTTCAAATAGTACAATAGCGGCCGAGGAAGATAAGTTAAGCGAACGTACAGGACCTGTCATGGGGATGGTAAATAAACGATGTTTATAGCGAGTGTAAAAGTCTTTTGGTAGCCCACAGGATTCGGCCCCAAAGATTAAGTAAGCATCCGGCGGGAAAGAGGCATCCCAATAGGCGGTTTTCCCTTTGGTAGAAAGGAAAAACATTTTTTCTTCGGTTGGATTTTCTTGGACCAAGAAATCTTCCCACGTAGCGTGTCTTTTATAATCCAAGTTGGGCCAGTAATCTAATCCGGAACGACGTATTTCTTTAGAGGCAATAATAAATCCTAATTTTCCTACCAAATGCAATCGCGTTCCGGTAGCCACGCACGAACGGCCGATATTGCCGGTATTAAAAGGTATTTCCGGATTAACTAAAACAATGTTAAGCATAGTAATAATATTTGTATTTTTTAAGCCGCCCGTTTGCACCGTCTACAAAAGTGCCAAATCGGAAAGAAAATTTATATGTTCGAGCCAGAGGCGAGTTTATAAATTTTCCCAATCTGTCTGCTTTTTGTGGTGCCCTCGGGCGGCAAATCTTTTTGTTACTTTTTCTGTTTGCAGAAAAAATAGGCGTTATTCTTCCCAGCGGATAAACAACGGAGTCAATACGTTGGGAATGTCTTTATTGGCAGGCAATACTCGCAAGGCATAGTCCTGTCGTCCGCTATTCAACGGAGCCATGGTTACTTCATAATTGTATGTGTTTTCCGTTTGTCCGGTGCAATTCATGGCTACGATAGCTTGTTCTTTAACGATATCTCCGCGTGTACCACGTTGGCCCAAATACAATTCCACTTGTACTTCTTCGGGTGAAAGACCGCCCAAATTTACGCGGGCTGTGAAGTTTACTTTGTCTCCCATGGAAATAGCGGTTTCCGGCGAGGGAGTGGTATCTGTAATGCTGACGCGATACCAATTATCGGCAATTTTTTTACGCCAAGCAGCTACAGCCTCTGCCTTCCCGGGGGATTGTAAAATTTGACCGTAGTTATGAGCCGCGATATAAAATTTTTCGTAATATTCTTTTACCATGCGGTTCGTGTTAAACACCGGGGCGATATGTTTGATAGACTCTTTCATGAGATTTAGCCAAGTAGCCGATATCCCTTTGTCATCTTTGGCATAGTAAGCCGGCGCAATTTCTTGTTCAATTAAACTATACAAGGATTCCGCTTCCACGGCGTCCCGTTCAGCTTCGGATTTATAGTTTTCCGCTCCGCCAATGGACCAACCGAATTCGCAGGGACCGACTTCATCCCACCATCCATCTAATACGGAAAGAGCGAGTGCTCCGTTCAGCGCAGCTTTCATTCCACTGGTTCCGCTGGCTTCCATCGGGCGTATGGGGTTGTTAAGCCATACATCTACCCCTTGCACCATATAACGGGCCGTGTTCATATTGTAATCTTCCACAAATACGATTTTACCCTTAAAGCGTGGATCATTTTGTGTAAGTCCTACAATCAATTTAATAAATTCCTTCCCTGCCGTATCTGCCGGATGAGCTTTGCCAGCAAAAACGAATTGTACCGGGCGTTGCGGATTGTTAACGATTTTATCTAACCGGTTTAAGTCTTTAAAAAGCAAGGTGGCTCGTTTGTATGTAGCAAAGCGGCGGGCAAAACCGATAGTTAATACATCCGGCCAAAGTACTTTGCTGGCTTTCTTAACAGTCATCATATCAAACCCTTGTCTGGAAAGTTGCCGTTTGAGACGGGTTTGCACCTGAGCAATTAACTTATCTTTGCGAGCATTGTGTACTTTCCAAAGCTCTTCATTGGGGATCTCATCCAATTTTTTCCAAGGTTGTTCGTCTGATGGATCAATTTCTCCGAGTTGGTTGTTATCATAGAGATATCTGCGGAACAACTCGTTAAGTTCGTGCGAAATCCAAGATGAACTGTGTATCCCGTTTGTGATGCTGGTAATGGGCACTTCATTGATGGGTAATTCGGGCCATAAGTTGTGCCACATTTCGCGGCTAACGGCTCCGTGCAATTTAGCGACCCCGTTGCAATAAGCAGACAATCGCAAGGCAACTACCGTCATGCAATACGTAGTAGAAGATGGTTTTTCCTTTCCCAGAGATAAAAATTCATCCCAAGAAATACGCATGGCATCTGCATAATGTTGCATATATTTGCGTACCAGTACAGGATCAAAATGTTCGTTCCCGGCAATTACCGGGGTGTGCGTAGTAAATACGGAGGATCCCCACACAATTTCACGTGCTTGAGCGAAAGAGAGATTCTTTTCTTGCATAATATCAATAATGCGTTGGAAAAGGAGGAAAGCACTGTGGCCTTCATTGATGTGATACACGGTTGGTTTGATGCCCATAGCCGTTAACGCTTTGACGCCGCCGATACCTAGAACAACTTCCTGGCGGATACGATTTTCCCGGTCACCTCCGTAGAGCTTTTCGGTAATGGCGCGTTGGGCGGGGGTATTTTCCTGCAAATTGGTATCTAAAAGATATAAGGAAGTTCGTCCTACCGGTACGCGCCAGACACAAGCTTTCACGTTTTCGGAGGCCAAAGGAATATCTATTACGATGTCTTTTCCGTTTTTATCTTGCACGCGTTCCACAGGCATATGTGCCCAGTCATTATCTGGATATTCTTCGTTCTGCCATCCTTCGCGGTTAAGTACTTGTTGTACGTATCCTTGTTTATAAAACAAACCCACGCCGATAATCGGCATGCCTAAATCGCTGGCGGATTTGATGTGATCTCCGGCCAACATGCCCAGACCACCGGAATAAATCGGCAGGCCTTCTCCAATACCATACTCCATGGAGAAATAGGCTGTTAACAATTGCCCGTTTTCATGTTTGTGATCGTTGTACCAGGTATGAGGATTATTTTTGTAGTTATAGTAAGAGTTCTTAACTTCGTTTACTTGGCGCACAAAATCGGCGTTTTTACTAAGTTCTTCAAACCGTTTTTGAGGTACGCTCCCCAAGAACCATTTGGGATTGCGTTTGGCATCCGTCCAGAGTTTTTCATCTACTTGCACAAAAAGCATGATGGCTTGCCAATTCCAAGTAAACCACATGTCATTGGCTAATTCTTCTAAAAAGCTGATATTTTCCGGCAAATGAGGTTGCACGTTAAAAGAGTGAATTTTCATAATCTCCTTCCTATGTCATTTTGAATACATTTATTATATAAAATTGTATCCATTGCTAGGTGAAAATAAATGTTTGGGGCGATTTGGCAAGATATATGTTACAGGAAGATGTGCAGTACTAAAAAATAAAGGAGCATCAGCCCAATACCCACGCCCAATGCGTTCTTTACCCACTCTTTGCTTTTGATGCCCAGTTTAGAAGCGCAAATGATGTTGGGGATATTGCCCGGTATCATCATCCCGCCGGAAATAATCAAACTTGTAAGCAGGAATGTCAGGGAGCGGTCTGTAATGTCGGGAGTAACTTCAATAGCGGCAAGAGTAGCGTTGTCTAATACGGCGGAAAGAGTATTTATCCAATATAACCAGTTTGCCGAGAGATGGGAAATCGTCCGTAATGCAAACGGTTTTAAGCCATCCCCTAACAACACAAGAGCCATCACAAACAGGTAGACTTTTCCGGCGCGTACAAATATGCTCTTTACGGAACGATCGCTTTGTGTGTCAGCGGCTTGCAACCCGGGGGCCCGTTTGCCGGCTTCCAAGCGGGTAGCTAATATAGCCAGTAACAGCACTCCGGCCAGTACCAGCCATCCTAAGTGTTGTATGAGATAGAAAAATCCGGCATAGTGCGGCGCTCCGGAAAGTTTGGAAATCACAATTGTTCCCAAGGGTTCCCCAATGGAAGTAAGCACGGCGCCCATCCCAATTGAAAAACAAGCCAAAACAGCTAATTTGACCCGTTGTGCACGTACCAATGGAAGCATTACAGCTACTTCGGCTAAAATTAAGGCAGCGATAATAGCGGTGATTAAGCTGGAAAGCAGACCCAATAGAAACACAATCAAAAAGACGGTCCATCGCAATCCGATTTTATGCACGGCTGTTTGGGTAAGTTTTTGTAAGTGCGTGTTAAATTGGCGAAATAATAAACCGGCTATAAATACGGCTAAGGTAATCTTGATAGGATCGGTTAAGGCGGTTGTGATTAAGTGCCAACTCCATTCTTGTGAGACAGATACAGCCGCTATTCCACAACAAAAGAGGAAGAGCTCCAAATTTTCCTCTATTTTATGCCAAGAAAGCGGTAATACCAGCACCAACACGATTAATAGGGACAAAAGCCCCATTTGAAGTATGGATAATTCCATAAAACAACCCCCAATCTGTCAAGGGAAGGGGTATCCCAGGCAGATAAAAAAACGTCCCGTACGAGATTCGAACTCGTGATCTCCGCCTTGAGAGGGCGGCGTCCTGGACCACTAGACGAACGGGACTCATACGGTTATTTTACCATATTTTCGGCAGGCCCGACTTGCAAAACCTGTTTAATTTGCGTCCGTACTTGATTCGTAGCAGGTTGGCCAAATAGAAATGGATAAAAGTTTTGATAGTAACTGTCCAACCAGATTAAGTTGTTTCTCAAAAATTGTGAGGCCCTTTGAAACATATATTTTTCTGTGGCGTTTGGTTTTCGTTGCCCATCGGTTAAAAGTAACCAATCCTTCGTTTGGTCCAACGGGATTAAAAACTCTGTTTGCGGGGTTTTATCTTCCCCACGGACCCATTTAATGGCTTGTTTGGGGGTAAAACGAAAATTGTAATAGCCGCTGACTCTTCCTGTTTCTAAGCTCACTTCATACACCGTGCTTGCATCGGCTTGCGCCGCAGTTTTCATGCTTAATGATACCATAGAGATATGTGTTTTATCGCGGTCATAATAAGACTCAATAAAGCGATGCGGGAGTAGTAAGGGTCTATCGGTATATTCACCGGATTTAACCAAATGAAATGCCTCCGGCGAGGAATCTAGAGTCAAATCTGCTCTTTCATTTTCAAATTGGGTATTTGCCCGCCATGGAAGTCGCAAAGCAGATTCGGCTAATTTAATATCAAAAGAATAGGATTCTAAAAGGTTCCCTTCGTTATCTGTTAAGTCAACTTGTAATATGGGGTTTTGGTGTTTTTCCATCTGAGAGGGGTAAGTAAACCGGCGGACAAAATTCGGATTAATAATGTCCGTGATTCGGCCCGATTTATCTCGCGTAACGCTATCATTCTTTTCAACAGCAAACAAGGCGAGTAGATTAGGCAAGTAAAAAGAAACTTCTTTGTTGATTAGTTTCCCGTTTCGGTACTGCCGGATCATATAAGTACGGTTGTCAAAGGCGTCTTCAAACTTGGTTGACACACGAGCAACCGCTTGCGTTCGTTGGGTGGGCTGCCCCTCTTTATAAATTTGCGTTGAGTTTGGACATAGACTTTTCCAACCGTTGCGCGCTCTATCGGGGAAATGCCCGTCACGTTGGTATGCACGTAAATCCAACAGATTAATCAATCCATCCGCATCATCACAAGAGAATTGAGCCAGCTGATCTCTGTGCGCCCGCATAATGCTTCCATCCTGTTTGTTGCGCTCGCTGCTGTAAACCGGGGAATTGGCATAGAGCCCGGCTATGTATTGGTCACCCAAGCCCCAATAATGGCCAATCTCATGCAGAACAATGCTATAAAACTCCTCGATCGATTCCCGGTGGTTCGGATCAATACGAATCAGGTGTGTATCATAAAAATATCTCCCGGCGTCTCCGACAGGTACGCTAGCTGATTCAACAGATAAATTTTGTGTGCTGTCATCGGGACCCTCTTGAATTAGTGCAGGCCCGCGTTGCAAAATAGGCACAATATCTGCAAATTCTTGCTTCCGATTATTTGCGTTAATAAATTGCAAGGGTTGTTGTAGCCACGTAGCAAAAGCGCGTTGAATTTGTTGCTTTTCCGCCTGTGAAAATTCGCCTCTTAACGCGTAGGAAATAGGTTTTCCCGCAAGGAGTCTATCTGCCCCAAATTCATGGTCAGAGACTGCCCGCTGCAATACTCCCCAGGGCTTAGCGTTGGAAAAGGAAATGACACAAAAACAAAAAGCAAATAAAATAATGATTTTTTTCATAAGTCCCTCTGACTCTCTTAATATAATGAAATATTGGACAAATTCAAGAGCCAAAATGCCTACGCCTAGTGTTTTAGACCAGGGAAAATGCGCGTTAACCGTATTTCCTACCCACATATTTGATGGTTACGCGGAAAGCAGATGTTCCAACATTAGCGGACGCTTTCCCGCCAATCTTTGCCATTAATTAACAATTGGGTCGCCTGTGCTTTCTTCCCGGGAGCATAAGAATAAACAACCTCAAACATTAAATTTTCGCGGTTGCGCATACGAAATAAAGCATCTAACTGCTTGGCGTATTCTTCCGGTATGTAGAAACGGCATTGTCGCCCCCAACGTGCTTTTTCGCAGAAATCTTCTTTTGCGCATTCCCCTTTCGGGAATTGGTTGCAATCGGTATGTTCCCAGTCAATTTGGTATTGGATGTAGTGCCCGGAAAATAAATCGCGTGGGTCGTAACCGGTTACGGCTACCTTTATTTCTGTTCCGTGGTTACGTTGCCAAGTCAAATGCATGGTCCATAGCAGTAAGCAAATAAAGGAAAGCGCGAAGCAAACGGCTAGAATTTTTTCTTTCATTTAAAGATCTCCATATTCTTGATATATTTGGAAGTGCGTCTGAAAATATAAATCATCATTAGGATAGCTAACCCGCCCAGGATAAATCCGATGCCGGACATAAACAGACTACCTAAATTGCTGGCAAAAAGAATAAAGATATAGATTTCCGTTAAAATTGCATTGCGGCGAAATGAAGTCATGTTTTGGGTACGTATGGCCCAGAACATTCGCCCCGCGAAAAATACAAACACTAACATATCGGCCAGTAACATCCGCCAAACGGCTTCGGCCAAATTTAAGGTTCCCCAACGCAAACCAAGTACCCATACGCTAACATACGCTAACCACATCATTAGTTTTGCAAAAGCGTTAGGTAATACGGTGTGGGGGTGGATTTTTTCGTCCAATTTTTTACCGGCAAAGCTGGCTAGGCATAGCCCCACAACAACGAATACCACATTGAAGTCAAAATGCTCCACCAAGTGCATTACGACTTGTTGTACCCAGCCATTATTAAAAAGACTAAAAAATAAACACCACCAAATCATATTAAAAAGTGTGGAACGGCTCACAATCACAAATGGGAGGCCCAATAAGGCCCATGCCGTAGCAAATGAGGACCAGCCGCCTTCTAAGTTAAATATCTGTCCGATGAGTCCAATCGTGGCACCGATCATTAGGAAAGACAAAATAGTAAATAGTTCGGTTAGTCCTCTACGCTGGCGAGTCATGCACCACCAGGTGGCATAAAACAATCCTCCCAATAAGGCAAAATCCGCAATGAGCTTGAATGCCGTTCCCAAAACATGCCAATTGGCGGCAACTAACAGACAGAAGCCCAATCCAATCAATAACCCTGCAATAATGAAGGCCATGTGCCAAAAGGTATTGCCGGAATTTTGTTGTTCAAAAGCTAAGATTTTATCGCATTGTTCTTGTGTGATGAATTGTTGTTCTTTCCAAGTGGTTAATTTTTTTGATAATGACATAAGCTCTCCGTTTATACAGGCCCATTATACAGAATTTAGTACTAAAATGCTAAAATATCTACATAGATTTTTCTTCTTAAGGAGTATTTTCATGGAAATTGGTATCGTCGGGCTGCCTAATGTAGGCAAATCTACGCTATTTAACGCGCTTACGTGTGCAGGGGCAGAAGCAAGCAATTACCCTTTTTGCACCATTGAACCCAATGTAGGTATTGTGCCGATACCCGATAAACGGTTGGATAAACTTTTTGAAATGTTTAAACCACCCAAGAAAACAGCCGCATTTATTAAGTTTGTGGATATCGCTGGTATTGTCAAAGGGGCGAGTCAAGGCGAAGGCCTCGGTAACAAATTTTTGGCCAATATCCGCGAAGTAGATGCCATTATCCATGTTGTGCGGCTCTTTGAAGACGAAAACGTTACACACGTGATGAATTCGGTTGATCCCTTGCGCGATATTGAAGTCATTAATACCGAACTCATGCTCGCCGATTTGGAAAGTGCCACTAAAATTTGCGACCGGCTCGCCAGCAACGCCAAGTCCGGCAAGAAAGATGCCGTCACCGCGTTCGAACGGATGAAAGAAATTAAAACCGCACTGGAAAACGGAAAACCTGTTTCGTCTTTAGGTTTAGAGCCGGAAGAACTAAAAGAATATCAATTTTTAACGTCCAAACCTGTCTTATACGTAGGCAACAACAGCGAAAAACGCAACGAAGAAAACGCGGCCAAGGTGGCGCAATATGCCAAAGAAAACGGCGCGGGTTTTGTGGAGTTGTGCGTGAAATTTGAAGCCGATATTGCCGAATTTAGCGAAGAAGAAAAACATGCTTTCCTCGCTGAAACGGGCAGCGATTACACGGGGCTGGAAAAAGTCGTGCGTGAAGGTATGAAACTCTTAAACCTCTGCACCTATTTCACCGCGGGGGAAGAAGTGGAAGTACGCAGTTGGCTGATTCCCGTAGGTTGCACGGCACCGCAAGCGGCGGGCAAAATCCACAGCGATTTTGAAAAAGGTTTCATCCGCGCCGACGTGTATACGTTTGACGACCTTGTAAAATACGGCGACGAAAAGGCCCTGCGCGAACACGGCTTAATCCGCAGTGAAGGGAAAGACTATATTGTAAAGGACGGCGACGTTTGCCTGTTTAAAATTAATGCCTAACCAAACGTGTAAACATTTTGGCGTGTGCGGCGGATGCGCACTATTAAACTTATCCTACGACGAGCAAGTGGCCCGAAAACAAGCCAAATTGCAAGACATTTTGCGTGATTTTTGGACGCAAAAAATCCCCGTTACTCAAACAGATAATCCGTTTTATTTTCGCAACAAAGTAGAACTCGGATTCTGCCACCAAGTCAAATGGCGCGAGGATTACAACAAAAAAGACCCCGCTAATAAAACCCGCCCGTTGGAATTTGAACAAGCCCTCGGCTTTAAGTACAAAGGCCGCTTTGATCGGGCAGTGGAAATCAGCGAATGCCTTTTATTTAGCAATAAACTTGTACCGCTTTTAAACGCCTTGCGTGCGTGGGCCACGGCTGAAAATTTGCCCTATTACGATACCCGCAAACATACGGGCGTTTTGCGCCATCTTTTAGTGCGCGAAGGCAAAAACACCGGCGAGCAAATTGTCGTTCTCTTTGTAACAGACGATTTTAACGAAAAGACTTTTGTAGCCGCGGTGGAAAGCATCTTGCCAAACGCAAACATTATGGCGGCTGTTAATACCGGGCTCGCCGATACAGCTGCGCCGGAAAGTTT
>CACYBL010000066.1 GCA_902772695.1 uncultured Elusimicrobium sp. | reverse complement strand
GTAACCGTGAAATTGGATGGGGGCGATTTACAAATTGAATGGGTGGATCAGGAACATGTGTTAATGACAGGTTTAGCCCAAGAAGTTTTCACGGGAGAGTATACTGATTTATGACAGATGTAAATGCGAATTATTTAAAACTGCAGGGGAGTTATCTCTTTTCTACCATTGCCAAAAAAGTGGCTGCTTATAAAGCGGCTCATCCACAAGAACAAGTAATTAGTTTGGGAATAGGAGATGTTTCTCAACCGTTAGTTCCGGCGGTTGTAGAGGCGTTGCATCGGGCTTGTGATGAAATGGCTCATCCGGAGACTTTTCGCGGTTACGGGCCGGAGCAAGGGTATGTCTTTCTGCGAGAAGCCGTTTTGAAAGGAGATTACCTTTCACGCGGAATTGCCTTAGAGGCTGATGAAATTTTTATTAGTGACGGAGCCAAAAGTGATGTGGCTAATTTCCAAGAGTTGTTTTCTATTGATTCGCGGATAGCATTGCAAGATCCTGTGTATCCTGTTTATCTGGACACGAATGTAATGGCGGGCAGAACAGGACAGATGCAAAACGGGCGTTTTGAGAGATTGATTTATTTGCCGTGTGTTGAAGAAAATAACTTCGTGCCACAATTGCCTGCCGAACATGCGGATATTATTTATTTATGTTCTCCTAATAATCCTACCGGCACGGCGTTGACGAAAACAGATTTGCAAAAATGGGTGGATTATGCACGGGAACATCACAGCCTTATTTTGTATGATTCTGCATACGAAGCTTTCATTACTCAAGCGGATGTGCCGCATTCTATTTATGAAATTCCCGGTGCCAAGGAAGTCGCAGTAGAATTTCGTTCTTTTTCTAAAACGGCCGGATTCACTGGCACTCGTTGTGCTTATACAGTAGTACCCAAAGCTGTTCATGTGAAGGGACCGAATGGCAAATCTATCTCTTTACACGCATTGTGGCTACGTCGGCAAACTACCAAATTTAACGGAGTGCCTTATATCGTTCAGCGTGCGGCCGAAGCGGTATATTCTGCACAAGGGCGTGTCCAAACGCAACAGGTGATTCGTATATACCAACAAAATGCCCGTATCATTTTAGATGCACTTCATCAGGCCGGCCTAACGGCGTTTGGCGGTCAAAATGCTCCGTATGTTTGGCTAAAGACTCCAAAAGGGGTGGATTCTTGGTCATTTTTTGATACACTATTAACAGAGGCACAAATAGTAGGGACGCCCGGAGTGGGATTTGGGTCTTGTGGAGAAGGATATTTTCGCTTAACGGCTTTTAATACGCCGGATCTTACAGCTCAAGCAGCACAACGGGTGGCGCATTTACAGATTTAAGGAGATTATGATATGAATAAAAAAGGTTTTACCTTAATGGAGCTACTAACGGTTGTTCTTATATTGGGTATATTGACTTCTATTGCTTTACCCCAGTATGCGCGTTCTTTGGAACGTGCTCGCGCTACGGAGGCAATGGCCGGCATTAAAGCGTTAAATGATGCTGTCTATGCATATGCAGCCGCCCGGACGGGAGCTAACGCCTGCCCCCAAAATTTTAACCAGTTGTCAGTTATTTTACCGCCGGCTTCCGGTACAAATACTAATGGTTCAACGCTTACAACAAAAGATTTTATCTATACACTTAATTCTGCTACCAATGCTTTCGTGCCGGGTACGGATTGCCCCGGAGTTACGGCTGCACGGCAGGGTGGGAACAAATACGATTACGTCATTTGGAACCCTTATCGGGCAGGTACGGCTGGGAGAGGTGCTGCACTTGCTTGCACAAGCCCCGGCGGTAAAAAGAAAAGTAAAGACGTTTGTGATTCGTTGGATTTATACACCGAGGGTGCAAGTCCATATTGATTTTTTTGTTAATTTAATTACAATATAAGGAGTAGGTAAGTTGTCCATGTACAAAGGAGTCCACATGAAGAAAATATTTGTTTTGCTTTCTGTATTGTTGCCGTTGAATGCTTTGGCTGTTACAAAGCAAAAAGTCAGTATGGTCACTTTTTTCCCTGTTCCATATGTGGCGTATAGTCGGTTGAATGTAACAAACGAAATGGATGTGGGGCTTGGCAAGCGTATGTGTCAAATGAGTTTGGGGTGTGACCAATTGCCAGTGGATGTATCTCCTTTGACTGTTAGCGCTGGCATGACAGATGGTTTCACACTTGTATCTGGTGCGAAATTGACATTAGCAGGAAGCAAAAAGTTGACTTATCCTGTTGGCCTTGGTAATGGTATTATTACGTTGGGGCCGCTGGATACGGAGACGGAGCCCTTTCTGTTCAGAGTAACGCAAGGAAGCTTAAGAATTGCTCAAGGTTCTGCGATAGATCCTAAATTGAACGTTGACAGCTTTAATACCAATAATTTGGTTGTGGGGGGAAACCTCTATTTATTTGGCAAGCAATTTCCTCCTTGTAATACAGTGCGAGGTGGCCCGGAAGATGGACATGTTTCGTGGCAACAAGTGGCTTTAGGTCTACACACGTATTGGTATTTAGTTTGCGGAAATTAAATATTATCATTAACTTGAACACCCCGGGAAAAATTTCCCGGGGTGTTTTTTATGTGGATGATAAGGATAACTTTTACATTTTGAAGTCTTGCCCCAAATAAAGACGGCGGGCATTTTCATCGTTGAGCAACGTGTTTTGGTCTCCTTCCACTAAAATTTTTCCGTCGTAAATCAAGTAAGCGCGCTCTGTGAGCGGTAGTGTTTCCCGCACGTTGTGATCGGTAATCAATACGCCGATACCTTTGTCTTTTAATTTAAAAATCATTTGGCGTAAATCGGCCACGGTAATCGGATCAATCCCTACAAACGGCTCATCTAACAAAATAATTTGCGGATTGCTAATCATACAGCGCGCAATTTCCATACGCCGTTTTTCTCCGCCGGATAAGGTCCATGCTTTTTGTTTGGCAAGTTTGGTAAGGCCAAACTCGTTTAACAATTCTTCTACACGGTTTTTCTGGGTTTTTTTATCCTCACAGATACGCTCTAATACGGCTAACAGATTTTCTTCTACCGTTAATCCTTTAAAGATGGTCGGCTCTTGTGCCAAGTATCCTAATCCATGGCGTGCGCGTTCATACATGGGTAGTGAAGTCACATCATTTTGGTCAATAAATACTTTCCCGCTTGTAGGGCGGATAAACCCAACCATCATATAAAACGAAGTAGTCTTTCCGGCTCCGTTAGGGCCCAGCAAACCGACAATTTCTCCGGAGCGGACATGAATGTCTACTCCTTTAACGACCATCCGGTCTTTGTATACCTTTACAATTTTTTCACTACGAAGTTGCATATTTTTCTCTAAAATTTAGTATTGATTTTTGAATCATTAATTTGCGGAGATACAAACCATCCCTGTACTTTTCCGTTCAGTTGGATTTGATTCCCTGCTGCATCACTTTGGATCTCGTCGGCGATAACGGCAAATTCGCCCTGTTCTGTTATGCCTTGTGCCAACGGACGCGCCCCATAAGCGTGCGAAGTATTGTTTTCTGCATCATAAACAATTGTATCTGCAGTTAAGGTACGCTTCCCGTCAGTCACTACGGCATTTCCTTCTAAAAGTATATAATTTTGTAGCTGTTTAAGGGTAGCCTTTTTGGCTGTTACCGTTTGCGTTCCTTGGGAAGAGGTACGCTCCAGCTGAACGTCTTTTTCCAAAATATAAATTTTTTTGTTTATATCCAATTGAGCTTTACGTGCAGTAGCTGTAAGCAGTTGGCCTTTTGCATCCCGGGATATTAATTTAATACGGCTTTTCCCATTTGATTGCAACGTACCTTGTTGTGTGTTGTAGTTATAAAAAGCTTTATCTGCCTGGGCTTGATAGAAAGAGCCGTCCGGATTGTTTTGCCGTAAATAAACATTTCCCCGGGCGGACAAAGTGCCGTGGGCGCGATCGGAAAGAGCATAATCGGCCCGAAATACATAAGTTCCGTTATCGTAAAACACATGGCCGGAAAATTCTTCTTGTTGTTTGTCTTTATAAATAACCCACCGGTCACTTTGAATAAGTCCTCCCAATGCGGAAGGAAGTTGTTGGGCGGACGGATGGGGGGACAACGATTTTTTTACCTGTGACAAGGTGGGTTTAGGATGCAAAGTAATGGGTTCCGGTCCTGCCACGTGAGTAGTACGACATCCTGCTATAAACAGCAGCAGTGAAATAGAAAAAAGAACAAAAGAAATATCTATTTTTTTCATGATGGATTTTTCAACCCGTGTATATTTTCGGGTAGTCGCGTGGCATGTTTCTTAAGTTCAATTTTAGTTAACTTGGAATTGGTTTCTATTCCGCCACGTGCTACCGATTTGGCACTGCCGTGTGTGATGGTTGTTTTCGTATCTGACCAAACCCGGTCTTTGTTTATATCGTAAAAAAACCGTTCCGTAGTGATAAGGATATTTTCGGTAAAAGAATGAATTTGTGCATCTCCCTCAATAGCAACCAACTTCTTTTCGTAATCAAAAGTACCTGTGCGGCCTGTCACACGACCACTATCCTGCCCGTTTTGTTTCAATTGCAAGACGGGATTTTTGAGAGTAGCTTTTTTTAAGTCTGCAAAATCCACCGCTTGTGCGGTGAGAAACCATTGTTTCTGGCTATCTTTAGATTCAAAAATAGATACCTGCGTAGCGATTTGTGCCCCGGCATTATCCTCCGGCGAGAAATCATCCTTTTGGGAACATCCGTACGTGCCAATACAAATAGCCAGTAAAACAAGTATACGTTTCATTTCTTATCCAGTAATGCTAAAAATTCAATCAGATCTTTTTCATCAATGATACCTACTACCTTACCGGATTTATTTAGTACCGGTAAATTATCTACGCGGGTAGTGTGAATCATTTTAGCCGCTTCAATGGCAGGGAGAGTATCCAACAGGTGATAGGGGTTGTGGGTCATTACCTGGGCAATGTTTTTATTTAATACGTCCGCCCCTTGCTGTTGCAATAGACGGCGCAAATCTCCATCCGTAAAATAGCCGGCGAGTTTTCCTTTTTTATCTATGATACTGGTAGCTCCGGTGCCACCCGTTTTCGTCATAACAAACAATGCATCTTTTACCGTTGCCGTTAATGGTACAATGGGGTTATCTTTTCCGCTGCGCATGAGGTCTTTGACTTGTTGGGTCAATAATTTGCCTAAGGATCCTCCCGGATGGAAAGTGGCAAAATCGCGCTTTTCAAAATGTTTTATTTTCATTAAACATAAAGCTAATGCATCTCCAACGGCTAAGGTAGCTGTGGTAGAGGCAGTGGGAGCTAAATTATAAGGGCAAGCTTCTCGTTCAATGTGAATAGTGATGTGAATATCTGACATAATGGCCAACTTAGAGTGTTGATGCCCCGTCATAGAAATAATGGTTAATTTGCGACGTTCCAAAGCAGGTAAAATGCGGTTGATTTCTTCTGTTTGCCCCGAGAAGGAAATGGCCAAGATGATATCTCCGGGAGTAATCATTCCCAAATCCCCGTGTAATGCTTCTACCGGATGGACAAAAAAGGCAGGGGTGCCGGTTGAGGCTAGCGTAGCTGCAATTTTTCGACCGATCAGACCGCTCTTTCCGATACCTAATACTACAACGCGGCCCTTGCTTTTGGCAATGGCGTGTACCGCTTGCAAAAAGTTTCCGTCAATACTTTGTTTGCTTAGAGCGAGTGCTTTGTATTCTACGTCAATTACATGACGTGCTAATTTTTTAATAGAGGTATCAGTAAAAGAAGTATTCATAAATTCTCCGGTACATTTTACGGTTCGTTCAACTCTTCAATAGCCGGACGATACGGTTGGTAAGGCGCGGACAATCTTTGAGTTATATACCATCCTGCCAACCACCCAATTGAACACGCTAACAAACACAAACCGGCTGTTTTTAAGTGCCATTTCAAAGAGGGTGTCCAAGAGGTGGTTGGTATCATAATCAGTGCAATTTTTTAACTACTTGGTCAATTTTACACAACTCGGCGGACATTTTGGCCGTCAAAGCAAAATCTAGAGAGTTGGGTCCGTCAGAAAGTGCCTTTTCTGGGTTAGGGTGTGCTTCAAAGAAGACACCGGCAATTCCCAGTGCAACGGCTGCTTTGGCTAACACGGGTGCCATTTGGCGGTTTCCTCCCGTGCAAGAACCCAACGCCCCCGGTTGTTGCACGGAGTGCGTCGCATCAAAAATAACGGGGTAACCGAATTGTTTCATAATTTCTAAGGAACGCATATCCACCACCAAATCTCCATAGCCAAAACTGGCCCCGCGTTCGGTTAGTAAAATACGGCGATTGCCGCGTGATTCTATTTTCTTAATTACCTGTTCCATCGCTCCTGGAGCCAAAAACTGGCCTTTTTTTACGTTGACAACACGTCCGGTGTCAGCGCAGGCAAGTAATAAATCGGTTTGGCGGCATAAAAACGCCGGAATTTGCAATACATCTGCTATTTGGGCAGCTTCTTCAGCTTGCCATGGTTCGTGCACATCTACTAATACTGGTAATCCCGTTTCTTTTTTGGCTTGTTCCAAAATAGCCAGTCCCTCAGCTAATCCGGGTCCGCGATAGGAGTTTAACGACGTGCGGTTCGCTTTGTCAAAAGAAGCCTTTAGGATGAAAGGGTGTCCTGTTTTAGATAAAATCTGTTTGAGTTTTCGTGCACAAGAGAGGTAATGTTGTTGGCTCTCAATAACACAGGTCCCGGCGATGAAGGCAAGTGACCGGGTGTTGGAAATCTGATAATTGCCGATTTTGATTGTTTTCTGCATATACATAAATGATAGCAAATTTTACTTCTTTTTCTATGGTTTAAAACTAGGAAAAAACTTGTTTTTTCCCGCAGGGTGTTTTATACTATACTAAGGAAGGTTTTGAGGGAGGTTATATGAAAAAAGGTTTTACCTTAATGGAATTATTGGTGGTTATTCTCATTATGGGAATTTTAGCTGGGGTGGCTTTGCCGCAGTATCGTAGCGCCGTAGAACGTGCCCGCACGGCAGAATTATTGACAAATGGACGTATCTTCCGTGATGCTATGAACCGGGCTGTAGAAATAAGTCCGAATGATTTGCCTAACGAAAGGGCGGCGCTGGACGTGCGGATCGGGGGAGGAAAATGGATCAGCAACAGTGTGTATCAAACAAAGGATTTTACATATGATATTAGCAACGGTAGTTATTTATTGGTAATTCGCAATATGGGGGGAACAGAAATTTACCGGGCTCGGCTATACAACCGATACAATCCGCCGGATGATGAACGTAATGAATGTTTGTGGTCTACGGATTTGGGTGAATATGTGTGTAATTTACTTCATTCGTATGGGTATACTTCTGCTCAGTATAGCCATTGAAAATTGAGATAATTGAAAACCCCGCTCTAGGCGGGGTTTTTTTATCAGACAATCAATGGGTGCCTGTGCTGCCGAAGCCGCCGCTCCCGCGGGATGTTTCACTCAAACCTTCGGCTAATTCAAATGACGGATACAACGTCGGTAAGACAACTAATTGGGCAATTTTTTGACCGGCTTCAAATACAAATTCTGTTTCGTTTAAATTGTACATACAAACAATAATTTCTCCGCGGTAAGGAGCATCTATCAGCCCGGCCATGGCCTTGATGCCCTTGCTTTCTACGGAGCTTTTTCCCCAAATGATACCAGATGTTTGGGCAGGTAGCTCAATACAAATGCCTGTATGAACATGAGTGATAGTGCGTGCCGGAAGCACCGTGCGAGTAAGAGCAAATAGATCTGCACCGGAATCTGTATCGTGTGCCCGTAACGGTAGTTTTGCATCAGATGATAATTTTTTCACTTTAATGACAGGTTGCATAATTATAATTACTCCATCAGCTTTTCAATTTGGCGAAGTGCATTTTCAGCGTAAATTTTTTCGGTTTCAGTACCGGATTGTACCAATACTTTAAGCGGGGCAATCAGGCCCTTAAGTAAATGTATATCAAAAGTCCTATCTGACGAATAGGCAAAAGCATCCGGGTTGGATAGTACATTGGCCATATAGGCGGCGGCACGGGCTGCGTTGATATGAGCATTGGTATTGGATCCAAGTAGGTTCTGGCGTAAAATTTCTACCGCGTTACCTGTCATAAATCCCAACGATAAGGCACACGTGTTTGCGTAAGGTGAAGTTGGTTTATTACGTAATCCTTTTGTTACGGCGGACAACGTGTCTTCCCGTTGTGAGGCAAGACCTGTGGCAATAGCCGCTTGTGCTTGAGGATTTGTCTCTTTTTTAGCCATTTTGAGCAGTTGCTTAGCTGCTGCTTGCGTGTGCAACGAACTAAGCCAGGCTGCTGCGGCAGCGCGTACCTGCTCATCCGAAGAAGAAGCTGCCACTTTAAGATAGGCAAGAGGCGAAGTCTCTTTCTCTTGTAGGACGTTTATGGCGCGTTGTGCGAAGGCAGGATCAAAAATGTACAGACGAACAATATCTGATGTGTAAGCTTCATCTTGTGGGTTGATGATTGTATAGGCCGCTGCCGCGTAAGCACGCAATACGGGATCCTTGCTGGTTAGCGCCTGTTGCAAAATGGGGAGCAACTCAGTATATACAGAACCCATAGCTGTGATGATAATGGCAGAAAAAGTTTGTTTTAATCCGTCGGGTTGGCGCAATAACACATTAAATAAAGCCGGTTCGTGTGTTTTAGCCGGAGGAATTTTAACCAAGCTGGCCCCTGCGGCAAAAACGATATCAGCATCTTTAGAAGAACGAAAGAGTTGAAGTATTTGTTGGGTTTCTTCAGTGGTACGATTATGTTTTTGCAACAACGGCAAAAACGTATGTAACGCGGAGGTCGTTGCCGCGTTAGAGGTACAAAGGCAAAGGATAGATGCAAGTAACAAAAAAAATGTTTTTTTCATGGGTTAGACTCCTCTTTTTAATTATAACATTATTCTTTAATATCTTTCGGTTAAGTAGGATCTGATGATAGAGATTGCTTCACACAAATGATACAATACATATATGAAAAAATTTTTACCTCTTTTCTTTTTGTTAATCTGTGTTCCTATGTCTTTTGCGCAAAAGGATTCACGGTTGTTTATCCATCCGGGACGGGAAACTTTCGTTTACTTCCCATCTGATTCATTGCAAAATAAGTATACGGTTACTTTCTTTTTGCCGGAACAATGGGTTCCTTTGTCTCGCAATTATCCCGTAGTGGTGGCTTTAGGAGTGACTCCGCAAGAAGCGGCCCAGGTGACGCGGTTTCAGCAAAGAAATCCGGTCATTGTGGTGGGTATTAATTTTGAAGAGAAAGATTACGAGCAAAAAGCTGCCCAAATTGTGCAATTTTTAACGCATGAATTGTTTCCTTATGTAGATAGCAATTATTTAACTCTGTCCGGCTCGGAACACCGTATTCTAGCAGTACGGGGAAAGGCCGCTGCCCAAGTGGCATTGCAGGTTATGCAGAAAAAAAATCTGTTTGGTGCTTTGGCCTTATTTTCTCCGGGAGAAATAAGTGAGGAAGAAATACTTCCTTACCAGCGGGTTTTAGTAGTGGGTAATCAAACTGAACTTTATGCTGCCCAAACTGCTTTTGAACATCAGAATAAACAGTATGGTCCGGATTTTGCCTTGCGTTATTTTGCTCAAACCGGTGCATGGTTTGAAATGATTGATACCGCTTATTTATGGGCTCCCGTAGAACAATTATCTTTACAATATATGAAGGCAGCCGTGTGGCAGGATATATTGCCGGCGGATGGTTCGCAAGAAACTTTTATGCGGGTTTGGGCTGTTTTGGCAAATAATTCCATTTTTAATTATATTCCACATCAATTACGGTTTAGTCCACCCGTACTAGAATGGGATCCACAGTATGCCGTATTACGGGTCATACCGGGCGCGCAACCCGGAACGGTACGTGTGCGTAACGTTGTGGATAACCCGTTTTTTTCTGTGAAAATTAAGCTGAAAAAATAGTGAAAAAGCATAAAAAAAGACTTTTTATGCAAAAAAAGAGAAATTTGTCAACAGATTTTTGAAAAAGTGTAAATTCTTTGATTTTTCAGCATAATTTGAAATTACCGTCGGAAGACGAAAAAATTTTGCTTATTTTTACAGTTAAACTGAAAAGTTATCCACAGAAAAATAGAGTTATCCACAACCTTAACCCTAAAACTCGGCAAAAAGAATAAAGGTTATGTGGGTAAATCTTTAATACCTAGAGTAAAAAGCCGGTTATCCACAAGTTATCCACAGTATGTGGATAAACTGGGGAGCAGAAAATTTGCCTAGGTGGAAACGTCTTTTGCTATAATAAAACTAGGAGGATGTATGCATAAATTAAAACCTTTTTTATTGCTTTTTTGTTTTGCCATGTTAGTGGCGTGTGCTTCCGAGCAGAGAGAAGAAGATGAGTTGACTCGCCCTAAAAAAGCAGATCCTGCTATTGAACAACAACAGCGGGAAAATGCACAGTTGGCCCGGCAAACAGCTACCCATATGGGAAAAACTTTACAAGTGCCTTCTATTACTTATGAGTTTGATTCTGTTCGTCCACCGGAAGAAGCATACCCAATTCTAGATAAAATAGCGGAAATAATGAGAAATAATGAAGCGCTTCATCTGATCATAGAAGGCCATGCAGATATGTTAGGTTCCGAAGAATACAATTATTGGTTGGGTGCTGCACGTGCAGCGGCGATGAAATCGTATTTGGTTAGTCGTGGTATTAATGCTGAACGTATACGGATTCATTCCTATGGTAAGGATCGTCCAATTACTTTGGATACTTCCAGCGAAGGCAGAAGAGCCAACCGCCGTGTAGAGTTTAAGTTTACAAAACGTAATTGGAATGCGGTATATTAACCTAACGAGTAGATTACGTAAAAATATAAAAACGGCAGACGAAAGTCTGTCGTTTTTATATTGCAACGGATGAATTTTACGGTTCCCAAATCAGCTTGGCTCGTTGGTCATAAGGCACCAGTTCTTCTGTTTGTGTGTTTACACGCCATTGTCCACAGGGGAATGTGGACGCCCGCAATTGGGAACTATCTAATCCGGTACGGGCTTTTGCTAAGCAAGACACGATAAAGATATTTTCTTCCCCTGTTTCCTGTGTATAAAGAACTCGTTCGCTAATTAAAAATACGGCTCCTTGTTTGTTATATTGTTTATTCATGTTATAAAAAAAGGAATCAATTTTAGGGCCGGCCTTGCGTTGGACGATTGCTTTGGCGGGGTTAACGGTGTGTATGGTATGGGTCATTGCTGCTTTAGCAGCCGTTTTACGTGAGACTACCGGTTTGGAAATCGTTTTTGTTGATTGATTGGACGGAGCGTGTCGGAAAGAAGTCGCTGCATGACGTGCTTGTTCGTCAAGTTGCGCCAAACGGGCAGGATTCTCATATTCTTTATAAGAGAGTTTAATTAATCCATCATTATTAATTGCTGTTTTGGGGGAAACGCTCACCCGGGTTGTATTGAGCCAATTGACGTGATGCACCTGAAGTGTAATTTTGCCGGGAGTATATTTGCGGGCCCGTCCGTAAATAGCCAAATCATTTTCAAAATTCTTATTAAAATCCAGGGTAACTTTTTCAGTATTACTTCGCCAACAACAAGCCGATATACAGGCAGCTTGTAGGTCTATTTTTTCGGCGGCTTCCATGGGCCAAAAACGTACATTAAAACGGTAACAGGAGTCATATTGCTTGCCGTCAAAATCTGTTTTTTTAGCAGGAATTTCCAACCACGGTTTCGTAGTAGCCACACCGGAATTATTAAGTGGGGTGTAGCATGCTGCTAATAAACATGCAAACATTGCTAAACAGAGCCATTTTTTCATACACTTTTATTATAGTAAGTTTTTTGTTAATGGAGAGATTTATGCAATTTGTTTTAACATATATTCAAAAAATTCGGTGTATTCCCGAGCATTACCATATGCTTTTAGCGCAAATTTTATCGTTAGTGGTTTTTGTGGTTGGGTTGTATTTCCTGGCTAGGTTTACTACGTGGTTCTGCAACAAATGTTTGGCAAAATTAGTGTCTAAAATTCATTCGGCCAAAGCGTTCGATGCTATGCAAAAACATCATGTGTTTACGGCTGTTGGCATTGTATTAGCTGCGCTGGTGGCTATCAATTTGCATGCAGCATTTGTTTCAGAACATACCGATTGGATTGCCACAGTAATGAATAAAATAACCGGTTTGTTTGTTATGTTGAGTTTTTCCTGGTTGATTTGTACGTGTTTAAATGCGTTAAATCATTTGTATGGGCGTAATCCCAACATCCCTATAAAAGGATTGGTGCAAGCCCTTAAAATTGTGATATTTTTGGCTACAGGATTGTTTGTTTTATCACTTTTACTTGGGCGTAAGCCTATGTATATCATTACCGGTTTATCAGCGTTGGCAGCGGTATTTTCGCTCATTTTCAAAGATCCGATTTTGGGATTTGTAGCCAGTATCCAGCTCACCACCAATAAGATGATTAAAATAGGGGATTGGATCACCGTAGATTCAGCTGGAGCGGATGGCAATATTGTAGATATTTCTCTAACGTGTGTGCGGGTACAAAATTTTGATATGACGATTGTTAGTGTGCCAAATTATGATTTGGTTTCTAAACCGTTTAAAAACTGGAGCGGTATGTACGAAGCTCGTGCCCGTCGGGTACAACGCAGTATTTTAATTGATGTGGATACGGTCAAGTTTTTGGATAAAGAATTGTTGTCCCGTTTGAAAAAAATTGAACTGTTGAAAGAGTATTTATCTGAGAAAGAAAAAGAAATCACAGATTTTAATGCCCAGCATAATTTGCAAGAGAGTGTGTTAAACGGGCGTCATTTGACCAATATCGGAACTTTTCGCAAGTATGCGGAATTATATTTGGCTTCACGTCCCTACGTGGTAAAAGATGATCCGGCTTTTACGTTGATGGTACGCCAATTGAAACAGGATGCTCACGGTTTGCCGTTGGAAGTTTATTGTTTTTTAAATACGACTGCATGGAAACAGTATGAGGGATACCAAAGCGATATTTTTGACCATCTATTTTCTGTGTTGCCGGAATTTGGGTTATATGCTTACCAACAACCCAGCGGCCGTAATATTGCCCAGGGTATCCAGAAAATAAAATAGTCATTTTACCGATAAAAATGCCCCCAAATCGGGGGCATTTTAATAAAGAGGAAATTACTTCTCTGTCGGATTAAAGTGTTTGTTGTTAATAAACAGTTCGGCTTTATCGGTCATAGCGTTTAACTGTTTTTCTAATTCCAACGCAATTTGTGTCATATCGGAATCTTCTTTTACACGTATAATTTCACCGTAGCATAGCGCCGTCTTTCCAAACGGAAGCGGCACACGCATTTTGTCCCATGAATGAACTTTAATTTTGTGGCTTAGGGCCGTTCCTACGGGGATAATTGGCCAGCCTGTCTTTTTAGCCAAGAATAAAATACCGGGTTGGACTTTATAAATAGGGCCACGGGGGCCATCTGGAGTAAGCATAGGACAGTACCCGTCCCTAGTGGCTTGTAAGAGCTTGATTAACGCTCGCGCGCCTCCGCGTGAAGAAGATCCTCGTACTGCCAGCATGCCAAATTTGGGGAGGCAACGTGCAATATATTCTCCGTCGCTAGATTGACTGATTAGCGGGGCGATTTTTCGGCCGCGGTATGGATATAGTAAGAAAAGTTGTTGATTGTGCCAAATGGCGTAGATAATTCCTTTTCCGTTTTGTTCCAAGGATTCCGTCTCAGGAGTTTTGAACCAATATACCCGGGTAGTCCATCCCAAAAACAACGTGTAATAATACGCTAAAGCCGAGCCAAGCGTATGCTTCCAATCGTTATATTGAGGAGATTTTCTAGTCATATT